>CBDVDF010000021.1:0-11165 GCA_965372675.1 uncultured Desulfobacterales bacterium | reverse complement strand
GGGTCAAAGCCCGGGCGGCAGCAAAATTATTTTCTGAATAGCTGAACAACTCTTGGTCGGCAGAAAAATAATCCGGGCTGAAAGCCTGTAGGGGATGAACCGTGGTGATGCTTTCTTTGCAGAGCGGAAAGCGGTGGCCCAGATATTCGCCAAACTCACTGACCAGGATGGAGGGCAGAAGGCCGCTGCCGTCGCGTACTGATTGACCGACATAACTGATATACAGATAATCCCGGGCCGAAAGTAGCGCTTCAAGGAACAGGTAGCGATCATCCTTGCGCCTTGAACGGTCTCCGGGTTGCGGATTTACCCCGATCAGGTCAAAATTAGGGACCACCGTGGCCCGGGGAAAAGCCCCATCATTCATGCCCAGCAAACAGACCGCTTTGAAAGGCACCGCCCGCATCGGCAGCATTTCACAAAAAGTGATGCCACCGGCCATAAAACCTGTCGTTAAGCTGCCATCCTCACAGGCATCAACCAGTTCGGCTTTTACCACCTCAAAATCCACCGGCTCGGTGAAAGCCGATCTATCCATGCCCTGCCGCAAACTATTGATGATATCGGTAACGAACCTTAATTCAGCCTCCTGCTCGTCACTGGCGGCCAACAGGTCATTAAAAACCCGGTTGAGAATTTCGGCCCAGCCTCGCAAAGTATTTTTGCCGGTCAACATCCTGACCTGACTGAACAGTTGCTCGGCAAAGTCAAGGAAACGACCCAGTATTTCGACCTCGCCGCCCTCGAGATCATCAAAAGGCATGATCCCGGCGAAATCATCCTGCCCGGCTCCTACCATCGCATAACCCAGCAGCAGCCGATCAAGCCCGAACCTCCAGGTGTTTTCGTCAATCGCCGGCAAGCCCATCTGCTGCCGATCAGCCGCATCGATAGCCCAGCGAACGTTGACCCCGGCCAGCCATTTCTCGATCAGTTCCAGGTCATCCAGGGAAATATCGAAACGGTTCCGGACTGGTTCCATTTCAAGAACGGCCAGGACCTCACCTATCTCAAGGCGGCGCCCGGCGAGCTCTATGATACCAAGAAAACTACCGACCAGCGCTCCCTCCTTCCTGATCTTGCGGTCGGCGATCGAAAACGGCAGATACTGGCCATTTCCAGCCAGCCGGCTGCTGAAGACCGCATCGATCAGCGGGCTGTACTGTTCAATATCCGGGGTCATGACCATGATATCTTTCGGTTCGAGTGAGGGATCTTCTTCGAACATCGCCAGCAGCTGATCATAAAGGACTTCAAGTTCCCGCATCGGACTGTGGCAGGAGTGGATCCGGATCGAATAGTCATCTCGATCATACCGTTCGCCCGGCAACGGTGAACCGTCCCGGAGATCGAGAATATCCTCCTGCACTGCCGCCAGCATAAGCGGACCAGCAGCGGTCTCCACCGAAGATGGGGCTGAGAATAATTCTTTCTCGCCACCGACCCGGCACTCGAGAAGCATATTGAGCATTTCCCGGCCCTGCTGACCGGTCGAAGCCAGAAGAGGATTCCCTGGACTCAAATGCATGTCTGCCGGCTGACTCTGCTTACGGTTTATTTTATCAATGGTTCTGCCCGGGATTATGTCACCCCAATATTCCCGACAAGGATTCAAGAAGAAAAAGTGGATATCAAGATGCGCGGCCAAAGCGTCGAACACCTGTAAATAACAGGGGGGCAAGGTCGAAAGACCGAAAACCGCAAACCGGGTGGGAAGATCGAGGGACGGAAGATCGGGAGCGGTCAGAACCTTAAGACATTCCATCTGCAGCTGGGCCCGGTTGACAACTCCGGCCAGACAGTCCTCCCTGCCGGACAATTCCTGCCAGAGCGAAGCCTGCCATGAGTTGCCCTTTCCGGCTTCCCATTCAATGATCATCTCGGGCCGAAAGAGCATATACTGGTCAAAAAGATCGGCCAAGCGACCGGCCAGCCGATACCTTTTCAGATCCCGATCCTGGGCAAGATACTCTGAGAGGATCTTGAATTGCGGTCGGCCGCACAACTCCGGCAATATCCTCATCAACTGCCATTTAAGGATATGCCTTTCAGCCCTCTTGCCAGCTGCTTTTTCCGGCAGGACCGCCTGGAATATCCTCTCTATGAAACTATTGGGAAAAGGAAAATCAAAATTGGCACTCACCCCGAGTTCCCCGGCCAAACGCATGCTAAGCCAGCGAGCCATACCCCCGCTCTGCAGGACGACTGTCTCCTTTTCAAGAGGCGGTAAAGGGTCGGCACTGATCAGCTCAGTAAAGGCGGCGGCCAGATCCTCCAGTCGATTGCTTGTGTAAATAAATAAAGACATGGTGGTCTCGTAGAAAGTACCCAAAGGGCATCGCATACCCAAAAGGGCATAGTAAATCGGGATGGCAGTGGTCTCAGCTGCTCACCTGATGACAGCAGAAGTCAGGAGCCAGTATTCATAATCTACCCCAAGGGTTCTGTTCAATCCTCCCTCGGAGTCTATCGCTACCTGAGGAGGGCACTCGAAGTCGAAGTTTATGCCCTTTATGGGTGCTTATCTCTTTCAGGGCGTCAAATTCGCTTACCTGCATTCTGAATACTAAAAGAAATACACAACATTGCTGCTTTTACCAATTTACCTTGCATGAGATCCCCGGCAACAGTAAAATTCAATGTTCCGTTCCGTTCAACATTAAAACGATCAATTACGGGCTACAAAAACCTTGCTTATGAATAAAATACTGGGAAAAGAACATAACTCCAGATCGGCTCGCCAGAAAATTCTCGAGTCCCCCGTCCAGGTCATGCCCCTGCCCCGGGCCAGCAGTGACAAGCTGGAGCGCATGGGGTTCCGGACTGTCAAAGAAGCCTTCCGCGCTGCCCTGGTAGGAAGACTCAACAACAGGAAGATGGGGGGAGTAGCCCTTGAAAACTCTGTACTGGAAACAGGCTGTCTTATCCTGGGGCATCCAATATTAACCGACACAGACCTCAAAGCTTTCTGCCCCTTGGAGAACGAAAAAACAGTCACGGATGTCATCTTTCGTTTTAACGGTCGCCGAACCGAACTGCCGCCGAAACTGCTGGCCGCTTCGATAAGGGCCATCCTCCTGCCTTCAGGCATGCATAAAAGCATCGCAGGCATGGGGATCATCAACCTGGCCGAACTTCTTGAGACCGAAATAGAAAAACTGCTGGCCAGCGAAGGCATAGGGCCGGGCAATCTGGGGTTTTTCCTGGCCCATATTTTCGACTTCATCTTTATCCTCCATGAACAGGTGGCTGACCATCCAGAATTCGAGCCCGGATTTGTTCAGGAGAAACCGGTGGAGACCGGACTTCCCGGTGAATCGTTGTTGGCTTCCTGGCTCGGCGAAGAAATGTTGGCTGAAGGCAGGGCGCTGCTGGATGGTGACCAGCTCAAAACAGCCCTGTTCTTCAGAGATACCGCCGGGGCGATCATAACCGATAAAGGCGAAGAAGGTCTCGTCTACCTTTCACTGACCAACAACAATGAAGGAAGCACCACCTTTCAAATCTCAACAGCGGTCTGCGATATCTGCGCCCCTCAAGCCCATTACCAGCCCAGACAATGCCGCCACATTGCTGCTCTGGCCCTGAGCATGATGACCTGGGGCAACAAAAACGATCCATTCAGCTCGCCCCTGCTCTTCTTCTTCAAAAAAAGCCCATGGCGGGTGATTGGCAATATTCTCTTCGAGTTGTTCGGCCAGGGAGGCGCTAACGACACAACCTTGCATGAAAAAGAAGGATCCTGGCTTCTGACCATCCCGGGACCGACCGACCGCCCCTGGGCTTCCTGGTTGCTCGACCAAGAGACGGCCGCCGTTGCCGACACCCTATTTAATGATGAGTTCAAATGGCTGAACCACCCTCCTGAGCCAGCCAACCGCCAACTGCTCTCGGCCCTGCACAGGAAGCTGCTCGATGTCGGCCGGACAACAGCCGAAGCGGAGCTTAATGCCTTCAACAAGCAGACTGTCAATCAGGAACGGGACCGATCACTTTGGGTCTGGCTTGCAGCCAGATCATGTTGGGAGATCCCGCCCGACCAGCTCAAACTGACCGGGCCAGAAGCAGACGGACTCTTCAGTCTCACCGCCACTTGTCCCGAGAACGGCCGGGAGGTTTTCAGAATGACAGTACCCCGGGCCAGAACCCCGGAGATCGTCGACTGCCTTGATCGCGCCGGCGCCGAAGATCTATTGCTCCCGGTGGCCATTGCCTCAACCAGAATAGAGATGGATGACGATGGTGGCCTGATAATATCTCCGCTTCTGAAAATGACCGATGGCAGGGTCTTTGACAGGCACGAACTGAAAGAACAACAGTATGGACGCTATTACTATCTTCCCGGGGAGGGATTTTTATCTGTAACAGAACAGGCCCCGGAAAATTCCTGCGCAAAAAAACCGACAGGACCCACCAGGTTCCACCCAAACAAAGTGCCGGAATTATTAGATAAATATCAAAACTCGCTCGACGCCACCGAAAACCAGGTCGACCCTGACCTCCTCGAACTCCGTCTCTTCGATCTACCGGACAATCTTGAAGTCAGTTCCTTCAGCACGGATGACAACTGGTGCTACCTGTCGGGTAGCTACGGCCTCGGCACCCGTAATATTTCTCTGGTCGAATTAGTCACAGCCCGGATGCAGAAAAACAAATTTCTGGCCGGTGGTAAGGACTGGTTGAAATTAACAGACAACCCCCTGGAGTGGTTTTACAATCTCGGCGAAGAAAGATTATGGCGCGACAGCCAGAATAACAGCGAAGGAGTCCGTCTCACCAAACGGGAAATGGTGATGTTATCCGCCCTGGTCCCGAACCTCCAGATGGGCAGGGAGACCAGAGGGAAAGATGCCCTCCAGCAATTGATCGACAGCGACCGCTGGATCGAAGATGGTCAGATAGGCAGTTTCCCGGACCATCTCAGAGACTACCAGAGACATGGCGTCGCCTGGCTATACCAGATCTACCGTAATCGCCTGACAGGTATTCTGGCCGATGACATGGGGCTCGGCAAAACCCACCAGGCCTTGGCCCTTATAACGAAGATCCTCACCGACCTGCCCGACAGCAGGTTCCTGGTCGTTTGCCCGGCCACTGTCGTTCCCCACTGGGAGGAAAAGATCAGGGATTTCTTTCCGACCTTAAGTCATTATGTTTATCACGGTAGCCACAGGGACCTCGAAAAAGGCCGTACAAGCAATATTTATATCACCACTTACGGAATCATCCGAAGAGACACAAAAGCACTGACCGAACTGGGCTTCGAGCTTATCATTCTTGATGAGATCCAGAACATCAAGAATAAGAAAACTGATGTTTACAAGGCGGCATCGCACCTTAAAGGTGAGATCATAATCGGCCTTACCGGCACTCCCTTTGAGAATTCCGTCTATGACCTCAAGGCCATTTTTGATGTCTGTCTTCCCGGCTACCTGGGCAGCGACCGTGACTTCAAGAAGCGTTATGCCGACCCGATCGAGACCGCTGGTGACCGATCAGCACGAGAATCACTGGCCAATCTTATCGACCCTTTCATGCTGCGCCGCACCAGAGAACAGGTTCTTACCGAACTGCCGGACGTGATCGAGGATTTTCGCACTTGTGAACTCAGTGAAGACCAGATCAGTCTCTACCGGGATCTGGTCAGCGGTCGAGCCCAGGCCATCATGAACGACATCTCCGATGAGCAGGAAAATGCCCCGCTACCTTACATGGAACTGCTGGCCGTGATCAACTATCTTAAACAGGTCTGCAACCATCCCTGCCTGATAAAAAACTGTACCGACTACAACCTCTACAAAAGTGGCAAATGGGATCTGTTTGTCGAGTTACTTGATGAATGTCTCGAAGCAAAAATGAAGATCGTCGTCTTCAGCCATTACACCCGGATGCTCGACATCATTGAGAAGTTCCTGACCGACAGAGGAATCTCGTTCTGCGGTTTAAGGGGAAATATGACGATGGGCAAACGATATGAGATGATCAAAAAATTCAACAACGACCCCTCCTGTCAGGTTTTTTCTGCAAGTCTTCTGGCCGGCGGAGTCGGGGTCGATCTCACCGCAGCCCAGGCAGTGATCCACTATGACCGTTGGTGGAATGCCGCCCGCGAGGACCAGGCCACAGCCCGGGTTCACAGAATGGGCCAGAAGAACGTGGTCCAGGTTTTCAAACTGATCACCGAGGGTACCCTTGAAGAAAAGATCAGCAAGATAATCAGCAAGAAAAGGGCCCTGGCCAACCAGCTGATCAAAGAAAATGATAGCGCAATTATTAAAAGATTGAGCCGCGAAGAACTGATCGATCTTCTTGCAGAACCGTCCCTCTGATCCTGCCCAGCAGATAACCTACTGATTTCTCTTGTTTTTTTAAGAACCTGCCCATATAGTTATATGGTATCAAAATGTAATTACAGTCTATATTAAATCCTGCCGGGGAGATAGAGACCCATGCCTCTTCATACCTGTGTAAGCCCGGATGGACGCTTTATCTACGGGATTCACAAGCCTGCCTTCCGGGTTGCAAACCAGCGAGAGAACGATCTTGTCGAGCCCCTTGGCCTGCTGGACGACCAGGATCCGGTTACTAACGAGCAGAACTTCCCGTCCGACCAGATCAATGAAGAGGACGCTACCTGGATCTATGAGATAGCGAATCCCTTCCCTTTCCGGGGCGTAACCTTCATAAAAAAAGACTGGGCTGACCGAAAGGCCGCAGAGCCGATTTCGATAAAACTGCCGCCGCCGCCTGAGTATTCGTTATCCGCCAGTCTGGCGAAGATAATCACCGACAGCGATCCCAAAAAAATTTCCCGGGCTTTCCGGGAACTGCCAACGGCGCTCCTGCTGGCCACCGCTACTACCTCGACAGATCCGGACGATCTGATCCAACTGGCCGAGATCTCCTGCTCCTTTGTTTATGAAAAAAATGGCGAGCCCATCGGCCTATGTTATGAAAGATCAGGCAGCGGCCGCCACCGAGCAACTATCCATCAACACCCCCTCTTTGAAGCGCTGGCCAACAACCCCTGTCTGCCGGACAATTACAAAAGGGCAATGGTCCTGAAACCAGGGGTGCAGGGGACAAGTGAGATCGTCGGTGAGATCACCCCTCCGGAGCAACCGAGCCATGTCTTCGAGTACCTGCGCCGCAACAGTTACATAGCCTGGGGTCACTATGCCGCAAACATGGCCGATGATGCGATAAGATACTCGGTTAATGACCTTGGCAAAAATGACATCACCGGCCTCAGGCATCTTTATTACCAGAGAACATATATCCGGCTGGCCGAACAACTTGGCCTGGATCCGGTCCCGGCAAGAAAAACGATGCCCGCGATCGAGCTCGAGAAACTGCGACTTGTCATTAACGAAAAAGCAGCCACCGTTGCACCGGGAGAACTTGCTTTCACTTCCACCCTCTGGGGTTGGAATTACGGCTTTGATTTCGCCCCAAGCCTGTATAGGCTCCACGCCTCTCACCAACAGATCCATCAGCAATTCGCCATGATCCCTGAGGCAATTGAGGACTGTGATGGCGAGCCTTTTTCAGCATATGGCTGTGGAGATATGATCGCCGACTGGACGGCCAGTTTCCGTAAAGAGACCGGTCGGGGCTTTTTCGAATCCTACCTGGCAGCTGTCCGCTCAAATACCAGGATCGACGGACAAAGTGAGGGGCCGGCTTCGCTGATAGTTCACGAAGATGAAAATGTCATGCTCTTTGTCCCGAAAGCCCAGACTTCCCAGTGGGAATTGCAGCTGGTCTGTCTTGACCAGGTGGGCAACATCCTTGAGGCGAACCAGGTGACCAGGGAATCTCTTGATCTGGCAATTCTGACCGCCATGAAGATCCTTGTCTTCCTGGGGGCCAGGATGATCACCACCATCGAGTTCCCCAAACGTTTTGACGCCCCGGACCGTGATCAGCGGCTGCTCTATTCCTTCCTCCCCAAACTCCCGGAATCTCCGGGCGCCTTCAGCGAAGCACAGCTCCGCTGGATCAACGGACATTACCCGGAAGATTTTGCTTTCACTTGCCGGCAAGCAAAAAAGCAGCTGGATCTGTAATGGAAATATACTCCCATCCCAGCCTCCAGAAGTACGCGAAAACCTGCTCAGCCGGCTCGGTGATCATGACCGAGGGAGAGCAGGCCGAAAGTCTTTACATCCTGATCGAAGGTCATCTGGACGTTATTAAGGGTGGTAAAAAGATCCATGAGATAAAAACTCCGGGATCATTTTTTGGTGAACTGTCTTTCCTGCTCGACACGGTAAGGATCGCCTCGATAATTGCCGCCACCGAGGAGACCAGGTTTCTCTGTCTGCCGAACAAGGAGGTCAACAAAATATGGCAGCAGTTCCCCGAGTTCGCCCGCCATCTGGCCCAGAATCTGGCTCGCCGCCTCTACGAAACGACCAATGTAGCCCAAGGGTTCCGGGAATTCTGTGACAGTATGCCCGATGCGGTTATCATGACCAATGCCAGCTATGAAGTACTTTCCTGGAACCGGGTCGCCGAGAAACTTTACGGACGATCATGGCACCAGATGCGGGGCAAATCCATTGAAGAGATCTACGATAACCAGGCCTCGTTCAAACAATTCATGGCCGAACTGTCTGATCAGGACAGCATCAAGGAAAAAATCCTCAAGATCAACCACCCCGACAACGACTGGTTCTTTGTTGCCACCAGTACCACGGCCCTTAAAGACCCCAATGACAACATCCAGGGCTATCTTTTTCTGGGCCGTGACTCCACCTCACTGAAACAGCTTGAGCAAAAGCAGCAGCATCTTAAAAAGTGGCTGATCCCGGTTATCATTGCTTTGACGGTACTCACCGGCTGGCTTTACTGGCAAAAATTCACAGCGGTCCCGCAATGGACCTATATCGATCCTGAAAACTCCAGTTGCGAGCATATAATTGTCCGTCTCAACCGGGATACAGCAGCCCTGCAACTGGCCCTTAGACCTTCCCTGGCCAAGCACGACCAGAAATCCGCCAGAAAGATCCTGGCGGATTATTTTGCTGATTTCCAACCGGAGTTCTCCGGGATCAATGGAGTGCTCCTGCTCGACAATAATAAAAAGATCCTGGCCAGTTATTTCCCTGCCAGTCCAGAAACCACCAGTCTGGCGGGAAATAACTATACAGGCTCTAAATTTTCAGAAGACATCTTCAACCGCAACCGGGACATGGAGATCTTCCTGGTAAACAGACCGGAGAATGTCGGCGGTCCAGGAGTTGAAGTAACCGTCTCCTTGAAAAGCCAACCGGCCCACCTTGCCTATCGCCTTGACATGGAGATCATCAAGCTCAAATATGGCTGCGATATCAACGGACTGGCCAGAGTGATCAATCCCTGATCACCTCCGGCAAAACGCTACAACCTGAGGGGCCTGGAATTTGGCGTTTGAAAAAGATCAGAAAAGACGCTATTCTGTCTGCTTCAAAATTGCTGGCGTCGTATACCGATTTATAATGGCTAAGTAAAAATTCGTTATACAGGTAGCGAACATAGTGAGACTCCGAGGAGTAGCAGTGCCGTTGTTGCACGGCGTCAGGTGTCGCGAAAGCGCAGGTGCCGTAAAACAAATGCCCTTGGGGTGCATACTTATAGTATGTTGAGCATTTCGCGTACCCGCTACGCTCAAAGGAAGTGCCCTTGGGGTGCGACGCAGTAGAGCGACTTTTTACGACGCCATCAGAATTCACCGATAAATTCTTTCAACAGATCAACCGATAGGCAGATGAACAAAAAATCATATTACGGACAATGGGGCGGCGCTTTCATCCCCGAGGTCCTTTACGAAACTTTTCGCCAGTTGAACAGCGAGTTTGAGAAGGCCAAGGCGGATGCTGCTTTCTGGGACGAATATCTTCAATTGATGGCATCCTATTCATGCCGCCCCACCCCTCTGACCCGGGCCGACAATCTCAGCGAACATTTCGGCGGCGCCCGGATCTTTATCAAGCGTGAGGACCTGAACCATACCGGAGCCCATAAGGCCAACAATGTTATGGGCCAGGGTCTGCTGGTCAAAAGAATGGGCAAAAAACGGGTGATCGCCGAAACCGGGGCTGGCCAGCATGGGGTGGCAACCGCCACCATGGCGGCAAAATTCGGTTTTGACTGCACGATCTATATGGGCGAAGAGGACGTAATGCGGCAGCGTCCCAACGTTTTCTGGATGGAAAAGATGGGTGCCACCGTGGTGCCGGTGACCAGTGGCTCCCGAACCTTGAAAGACGCCATCAACGAGGCCTTTCGCGACTGGGTGACCTCGATGGACGACACCCATTACGTGATGGGCACCGTCTGCGGCCCCCACCCTTTCCCGGAGATGGTCGCCTGGTTTCAATCGATCATCGGCCAGGAAGCAAGGAAGCAGATCCTCTCCGCCCACGGCAAACTCCCCGCCCGCGTCTTTGCCTGTGTAGGCGGCGGCTCCAATGCCATGGGTATTTTCCAGGGTTTTCTCAATAACCCGGAGGTGGAACTCGTCGGAGTGGAAGCGGGCGGCCATGGCCTGAACTCCGGACAGCATGCGGCCCGACTGGCCGGCAAGGACGCTTCACCAGGCGTTGCCCAGGGCTACAAGACCATGTTCCTGCAAGATTCCGATGGCCAGATGCTCGACACCCATTCCGTCGCAGCCGGCCTCGATTACGTCGGGGTTTCCCCGATCCTTGCCGACCTGTGGGAGAAGGGGAAAATCAGATTCGAAGCAGCCACCGATCAGGAAGTAATGGCAGCCCTGGAACTGACCATGCAGAAAGAAGGACTGATCCCAGCTCTGGAGTCGACCCACGCCTTTGTTCAGGCTTTCAAGGAAGCGCCAGAGATGAACAAGGACGAAGCCCTGATCATCAATATGTCGGGCCGGGGCGACAAAGATATCTTTACCATAGCCCACGCCTTCGATGATCCGTCGTGGAAAGAATTTATTATAAATAAAGGCCGTGAATATGCAGCTGACTGAATATCTGCGCCAGGAAAAAGAGAAAAAAGGCATCCTGCTGATGACCCATCTGGTCCTGGGCTATCCATCCTTTGAGGTCAATCGAGAAGTGATCCGGCAGATGGTCGATAATGGCGTCGAGCTGATCGAGATGCAGATCCCCTTTACCGAGCCGATGGCCGACGGACCGATGATCCTCAAG
>CBDVDF010000020.1:0-11378 GCA_965372675.1 uncultured Desulfobacterales bacterium | reverse complement strand
AATCTTAAAGGTATCGGTAGTAGCCTCAAGCTCCGGAATTACATTGTGCGCTTGATATGCAGTATCTCCAACGCCAGCGGTTTCAATCCAACCATATTGGTATGTCGGTGCATTCGTATTGCTTTCAAAGTTTCGCCATTTCCTGGAGCCTTCTATCTCAATCGGCCCCAGATGAGCATTTGCCCCCAAAGAGTATTCCTGTTTCTCCTGATCAACCTTAACCAACATAGAGTTACGGTTAACATCCCCGTGATAAACATCTCCACCTGGAAAGCGTAACTGTTTTTCACCTTCTTTGAGGATGTACTCGCCATTGCTGAAAACATGGAGAGGGAAACCTGGTATAGGTTTAACACGAAGTTTGTATTCATCAATATCGATCGTCAGACCATAATCATCTACACCAAGATCATTAATATTTGTTTCGTATAACGGAACACCGGTTGGAGGAACGATTGGAGGATGAACCCACCCCCCACTCCAGTCATAGAGCATCAAGTTGTCGAGATTATGATAAAAGCGTCGCGGCAGGAGACGGATCTGCACATAGTCCAGATAGGAGTACCGGAAATCTCCGTACCAGTCATCGACATCGTAAAAATCAAACTCAATATGGAGACGGTTAGGCAGGTCGGCTGACTTGTAAAGGATACCACCGCTGGGCGAATTCTCCAGAGAATAGTATTCAGCGGCCTTGTTGCCGGGTACCCGGAAGGCCTCTTCCGGTAAAGAAGTAGTTCGAGCATCGCTCGCATTCTTTGAGGTACTCTGATCGGAACCATGTCCCCCAAACCAGACCTCCAGAGTGTCCGGGGTCTGCTCAGGAATGTCTTTATAGTCTGCCCGACAAACCTCAGTTGTAACAGGAATCATCAGCCCAACGAATATAAGAATGATAAGTTTTTTCATCTCGTCAAATTCCCCCCTGTTCCTGTACCTGGAATGTCAGTCCCATGGATCATCGAGTGACAATCCGTGCACCTGGTATACCTCGCGCTCCTCCCATCAAAAGGGTTGCCATTCTGGTGAACAGGATGACATTGTTTACAGAGGAAAGTCTCCGGTAGTTTCAGTAAATTATTATTTGGCGAACCATGCGGCGAGTGACAGATCGAACAGGTCTCGGTATTATCGGCATGTTCAAAAAGGAACGGGCCGGTCTTCTCGGTATGACAGCGACCACAGGTCTCTCTCTCGGTCATCGCGGTCAACTGGAATTCATTCTCGGTACCATGCGGGTTATGGCAATCGGTGCAGTAGATCTTGCCCTCCTTGACCGCGTGGCGGCTCGGCATCGAGAACTGGGCGGCAACGTCGAGATG
The DNA here is from genome assembly GCA_965372675.1 of uncultured Desulfobacterales bacterium. Lineage (GTDB taxonomy): Bacteria > Desulfobacterota > Desulfobulbia > Desulfobulbales > JAGXFP01 > JAGXFP01. The sequence goes on along the minus strand of CBDVDF010000020.1, from coordinate 10,056 downwards.
GCAGCCCATGCACTGGCTGGCGATCGCGCGCGGCTCGAGGATCAGGTCGGAGCCGGCATGGATCGGATGGCAGCTTGAGCAGGAAACCTCATTTGCAGCATGGATGCTAGCGTTCCAGTTATGGATATTGAAAGTCGCGTTAGTCGTATGGCACTTCAGGCAGATCAGCGACATCGCTCCGGCCGGCAAGGCATCTAGATCAATAAGGTTGTCGGTGTGAGCCTTGAGGATCTTTCTAGCATCCTTCTTTTCGTCCAACCCCTCCATGGCCTCCATAGCCTCACTGGCCGGACCGTGGCAGGATTCACAGTCGACGATCTTCATGCCGTGGGAAGCCTCTTTCAGCTGATCACCCATGGTGCTGGACTTGAAGTCCAGGGCAAGCTTATCGTGGGTATGGCACCCCTTAAGGCAGTTCACATCACCCACATAATCTGAGGTGATCTTGCCGAGAAGCATTTTTTCATATTCCACGATGGGAATTATGGGCGTGTCTTCTTTAATGCCTTTGATGCAGCCGCCCATGAAAAAGGTTGCCAGCAGCACGGATAGCAACAACATTTTCACAAGATCCATTTTTAATCTCATCCTTTCTCCCCTTGCCCTGCTTTTCGCTGTTACGCAATAAACAGATGCGAACAAAAAAAACTTTTTTCTTATGCCGACCATCCCGTGATCAAGCTATTCGTTGACAGTTTTCCTTAACAAAGCAGATTGTCACATGATAATCTACCGTGCAACTTAACAAGTTGAAATGATTGTATATTACAGGCAATTACATATTTTACAATAAAAACAACAAATTATGACAATGTGGCATGAAAAGATACGATCCAGATTCCGCCTCCTATTTACATTTTAATCAGCAAAAATTAATCCCGGTGTGTTACAATTTGGAATCGAAAGAATACTTTTCCTCCTGTTTTTAAATTTCTAAACAGATAAATTATTAATAAAATCAAGGTATTACATGTGCCCGTGAGTGAAACTTCAATGATTAGAAACTGCCTTTTTCTGGGTCTGGTTTTAATCCTCGCAGCCTGTGGTGCAACTGCTGCGGTAGCGGCGCCTGCTCAACAGATCTCGGCCCTGACCAGATCTGCCAATAGCGGCGATGCCGAAGCCCAATATAAGCTGGCACTGCTTTATGAAGAGGGTCAGGGGGTCAAAAAAGACTTCGGGAAAGCATTGAACTGGTACCATCTGGCCGCTAAACAGGGACATGTCGAAGCCCAGTTCAAATTCGCCTCTGCCCTGAACGAAGACCACCCCGAAGCAAACTTCCTGATGGGTGAAATGTACAGAACCGGGGACGGGGTGCCGAAAAACACCGATGAAGCGATCAACCGCTACAAACTGGCAGCCACAGCCGGACATCGCCAGGCCCGCTCGATCCTCAATAAAACATACAACATCAAGGTCAAGGCGACAGAAAGAACAGAAGCCAAAAACGATCTAGCAAATGATGCCTCAGCACCGGACCGGAAAAAAATCAAATCACTGATCAAATCCGCCGAAGCTGGCGACCCTGACTCCCAGTATGAACTGGCCTTGCTTTACGAAGAAGGTAAAGGTGTCCAGCAGAACACGGTAAAGGCTTTTGAATGGTATCGCCGGGCCGCCTCTAGTGGCCAGGTTGACGCCCAATATAAATTCGCCACCGCCCTGGAAAAAGAACAGCCTGACGCCATCTTCATAATGGGAATGATGTATATGGACGGTGAGGGAGTGGATAAAAATATTCCCGAAGCGATCAAGCGTTTCAAATCTGCGGCCGACAAGGGCCATGCCGAAGCCCAGTTTATGCTTGGCTCCATGTATGCCGAGGGAGACGGGGTTGCCCGTAGCGATTCCGAGGCAAAAAAATGGTGGCAGATGGCGGCTGTTCAGGGTCACAAAGAAGCCAGAGCGAATCTCGCAACGATCGGAACGGTAAAATCGGCCGAAGCCGGCGACATTAGTTCCCAATACTCCTTGGCTAAAATGTACGAGGGAGGAAAGGGTTTCAAGAAGGATACCGCCAAGGCATTCGGATGGTACTCTAAAGCAGCCGGTCAGGGCCACCTGGAGTCCCAAATCAAAGTGGCGGCAGCTCTGGCCAAGGGCAAGGGAACCAAGAAGTCTGCCAGTCAGTCAATGGTGTGGTATGAGAAAGCGGCAGAACAAGGTGACCTGGAGGCGCAGTTCCTCGTTGGCCTGAGCTACGAGAACGGCGCAGGTGTAACCCGGGACTACCGCACAGCCGCAAAATGGTATGCCAGAGCCGCCGGTAAAGGCAGCGTCAGTGCCCAGTATCGCCTGGGCCTCTTAAGCTGCTTTGGCAAGGGGATCGGCAAAAGCTACGCCAACGCAATTAAATGGTGGGACGCGGCCGCCAATAAAGGTGATCATATGGCCATTTTCTTTCTTGGCTATATGTACGAAACCGGTTCAGGAGTTAAAAGGAACCGCAGCAAAGCAAAAAACTACTATAAGCGTGCAAGCCAAAAGGGCAACATCTTTGCCAAACAGGCGCTAGAAGAGCTGAAGTAACTAGCCCGGATATTTCACCAGTCGAGATGCCGGATAGGCAAAGTATAAGGTTTTCAGCTATATTTTAGTATGCTGCAAGCCTTATACTGCAGACTATACGGAGATATCGGCTGGCCCGAAGGGTGAGCAATTTTGGAAAAACCATTTATAGAAAATTGGTACAATTCGTAACTCTGTAATCCAACAGCAAACCAACGTTTTGTCATAAAAGTACTGTTGGTTAAGACAATTTTTCAAAAATGCTCATGAAATATTTGGGCTAAGAGCCAGACATAAGGTTGAATAAAAAAGGCCGGCAGAGATCATCTGCCGGCCTTTTTGAATACTGCGTTTGTAGCAGTCGTTTACTTAAAAACGTGATCTGACGATGCCTTTCTAGCATTGAAATACACAGTTCTGGCCACCCGCCGGTCACTTGCGTAAATAACCCCTTCATCTTTCAGTTTCTTGATATTCCTTTTCAGCCTGGCGTTCTTTTTTTCCAGAGAAGATATCTGAGACTCCATCTTCTGCTGTGCAGTTGCAGAGTCCGTTCCCTGGATAGCGGCGAGATCACTCTGCAATTTGTTATTCTCACTCTCCAGGTCATTGAGACGCGCTGACATTTCCTTATTCTGCCGGTTCAGGGCCTCGGCATCTCCAAGGGCATTCATATCCGCCTTCAGGGCGATGTTCTCGTTCTCGAGAACCTCAAGGCGTTCGTCCATCCGCTCGAACTCATCTATCGGCACCAGGACTTTAAGAGGCCCGCCATTAGCAGAACCGGTCCAGACCAGCAACAAAGCCATCAATATAAGTATCCGTTTCAACTTAACTCCTCCTGTCCTGAAGCTCATTTTCAGACTGCTTTACATTACATTAACACCAACGACCCCACGGATCAAATTGGCACATCAGAGATAACATAACGAATATATTACAAAAAACATATTTATTATACAAGTTATTATTATGGAGACCGGATTCGCCGTGAGTAGTTATTCTTCTCGTGGACTATAAACTCGACTCTCCCACCTTTATATTCCTGTAAAAGATCATCCTTCTCACCCCTCTGCCAAGCCAGGCTTCTGAGCCTTTTCGCCGTTATCTTTATTTGACCTGTGAACAAATAAACTGTGCATCAACCAACCGACCATAATGCCGATCGCCAGCAGGAAAAAGATAAGCAGCGACCGGGACATTGAGACCTGCCAGAACATGAAGCGTATTTCAACGATCGCCACATTCTGGCTGACGAACAGGGCTACCAGGCCGGTGAGAACCAGACTGAAGACAAGTTTCAAATTCATCACTCCTCCCACTTTTAAAGATCAACAACTCAGACCACAAGCTTCTCTTCACCCCGTGAATTGACCAGGATGGTCGTGGGCATCCCGTTCAGCAACTCCCCATAGGTTTCATGCCATACCGCCTCTTCGTCCGGCCCGGGGACTTCAAAGCCGAGGATCACGCAAGAAGCATCCGCAGAGTGTTCCGCGAAAACTTCTTTGAAAGGCTGCCGGCTGACGATCACTTTCGGCACAACTTCAACCCTGGCCATACTAACCAGTTCCTGCAGGGCTTCCAGGGATGGTGTATACCCCTCTTCATTTTCAATAACCCTGATAAGCCTGACCTTTGCATCGGCCCATTCCCAGTTCTCCATCAGCAGATGGGCGAGCAGCACCATCAGGTTGCCGTTCTTCTGGCCGCGCCACCAGATATCTATACGTCGATACCTGTTAAGGAGGGGAAAGGAGGAGCCACTGTGAAGCAACAGAACGCTCATTCCCAAGGTGGCGGCCGCTTTGATCTGCCGGAGGTATGAAGAGAGATGCTCACCGCCCTCTGACACCCAGCCAAAAACAGCCAGGTTGGGTCTTATCGAGCCGATCGTAGTGCCCTGGAGAAGCATCTTTACCCCCCTCTCCAGATCACTGGCAGTCACCACCACCGGAAATGCCTCAAAATTCTTTTCCCGGCAATAATTACCAAGCTGCAAGGTGGCCCCGGCCCGCCGCGGCGCCAGTTCTTCAAAATCCCCGAGCAAGATATTGGCCAAATAGACGATCCCATGCCGGGAGGCGATCCATACCGAATAAGAGGCCAGCACGTCCCTGATCTCAGGGTTTCCCGAAAAAGCGATAACCGTCGGCCGCCAGTTCTTGGGATCTTCTTTGAGACGCTCAAGACGCAGCAGGTTGTCTCTGATCGAGTGGTAGATAAATCCCCATCGCGCATCTCCAAAAGCAGCATTAAGATGCCTGGTCTTGATGAACCAGAGTAGAGCGGCAATGATGAAGATGGCCACCAGCGCCGCTACCCAGTTGATCAGAAACGCCGCGGCTGTACAAGCCAGGGCCCCGACCAGGGCCGTGGACCAGTGAAAGAATTTGAAGCTTGGCCGGAAGGAGGGATTTTCAGCATAATCCACCGCAAAAGCGGCCAGATTGATCATCCCGTAACTGTAGAGGAAGAACATCGAGATAATCGAGGCAACCGCGTTCAGGGCGGCGCCGCCGCTCTTGCCGCCAGCCCACAACAGCACCGCGATCGTGATCATAAATACAAGGAGCAGGGCCCGCCTCGGCTCATCACCGCGACGCGAACCGATCGAAAAAGGCTCCAGAAAACTGAGGATCCGGTCTCTGGAAACGGCCTGCAGGATCCGCGGCGCCCCGAGATAACTGCCCATGGCGCTCGAAATAGTCGCCGCGACAACCCCCAAGACCACCAGGATCGACCAACCGAAGATCGCCTGGCTACTGAGGAGATCAAAGGGACTGGCAATAAGATCGCTACGCTGCCAGGCTCCGCCGCAAAGGAGCATCTGCAACAGATAGACAGCAAAACCTACCGCGACCGCCGCCAGGGTCCCTCGAGGAATGCTGTGCCCGGGGTCTTTCAAATCTCCGGACATGTTGACCCCGGCATCTATACCGGTAACGGCCGGGAAGTAGATGGCAAAGATCACCCAGAACGAGTAGATCTCCGCCCCGTCACGCTCAGGCCCCACCGCAGTATAGCCGGGTTCGAGATTGGCCAGAAAGATCAGCGGATTAAAATCAAGCAGGGCGCCACCGAGGAAGGCCAGGATAGAAAGGAACAGCAGGACCATGATCAGATACTGCAGCCTGATCACCCAGCCGGCCCCGAAAAAAACAACCACGAACAGAACCGTTGCCATCAGCAACGAGATCTCCTGGAAATATGGGACCAGACCGCTGAAAGAGACAACCAGCGCCTCGGTGAAACCGAGAATATAGAAAGGAACCGACAGGGCAAGGGCGAAGAACAGGGCAATGCCTATCGCCCCGCCGAACTCGGCCCCGAGAACCCTGGAGATAAGGAAATAGGAGCCGCCGCCGCGCATCTGCATATTGGTGCTGATCGCCGAAATAGATAGCGTGGTCAGGAGGGTGATCGCCTTGGCTATGACCAGAATAGTTATCGCACCGATGATCCCGGCCTGGCCAACCACAAAGTTGGCCCGCATGAACATGATCACCCCGAGGATGGTCAGGATGGCCGGAGTGAAGACGCCACCAAAGGTACCGAAGCTGTTTTTATCGTAATCGCCGGAAGAATTCTTACCAGTCATACTACTGTTAACCTTGAGAGAGTATTAAGAACCGCCACTTCATCATTATATAACACCATTGTATAGTTTGAGAGAACAGCCAGCCATTATTAAAAACCTTAAGGCCGGAGTGAAAGACAACGGACACCCCAAGAGCCAATATCCGGCAAAGGTGGATTGATTCAAACAGGCCTTGGGTATTACGAACAAAAAAAAGCCCGCGACTGGAGATATTCCAGCTGCGGGCTCGTTGGTGATCTTCGTTAAAAAGAACTCAGACCAGATCGAAGAGCGACATCTTCCTTTTCGCGCCTTTAATAAGCGGCCGCGCCATCCTGGCCAGCAAGATCCGGCGCAGCGAAGCTTCCGGCATTACTCTCGGAGTACTCGACTCGGTCAACAGGCTGATATCACGCTTGTTGCCATAATACCTGACATTGGGACCGATCTTTACCGCGTCTGATTCCATCTTGATGGCGCCCTTTTTGACATATTTCGCCACCGCCGATTTGGGATCATTGAGGTCACCAAAGATCCGGGCCTCGGCCAGACAGGTCTGGACACAGGCCGGCTCCAGGCCAACCGCCAAACGCTCCACGCAAAAGGTGCACTTGTCGGCGATGCCGTCCTCACCCAGATCCGGGTTTACATAACGGGCGTTATAGGGGCAAGCATCGGCACAAGCTCCACAGCCCAGGCATCTGGCTTTGTCGATCTGGACCGTACCATCAAAAGGGTCTTTCCAGGTCGCGGCAACTTCCATGGTTTTCTGCTTGCCGGTAGCCGGGTCTTTAAAGGTTCTCTCAACGGTATCGGCCGGACAGATATCCACGCAGGGCGGATGATCGCAATGATTGCAGAGACCGGGGTAGTAAGTCGAAGCAAGTCCGTGCGGAGTATTGCTCGGTCCCAGCCTTTTCAGCCAGTTGCGGCCCTCTTCGGCCGGCACTTCCCATTCCGCCTTACAGGCGATAGCGCATGCATGGCAACCTATACATTTTTCAAGGTCAATGACCATTCCATATTGTTTCAAGGTAAATCCTCCTGATCTACAAAAGTAAAAGCTGTTGTTTTAGCCGGGAATATTCAGCGCCTTACCGTCTTTGATGATCCGGACGAAATTGTTGCGCAGACCGGTGGTCCCTGTTTCTTTGTCGATATTGAAGCGGGTGATCAAGCCCTGATCATCAATACCTTTACCGTGACCGGCAGTCATTTCCGGATTCATCGATCCGTAACCATGGGCCAGGTAGATGGTATCCTCGCGAATACCCGGAGTCACTTTGAGGATCGAAGAGTTGCGCGACTTAACCTTGTCCTGATTTTCCAGCATAATCCGGTCACCGTCTTTAAGTCCCAGCTTCGCGGCAACCTTGTCGTTTATCCAGACCGGGTTTTCCGGCATTTCATGATTCAGCCATCTGTTGTTCTGGCTGCGGTTAAAGGTGTGGACAGCCGCCCGACCATAAACCAGGCGGGCAAAACCTTTCGGCACATCCGCTACCGGGATGTAGGTGGGGACCGGCGGAAAGTCATTGTCCTCAACCTGCTCCGAATACAACTCGATCAGACCGGAGTCGGTGTCAAACTCAAACTCCCGGTCTTCAAGATGGTATGGAGACTTGCCCTTCTGTAGATATATACCATCCAGGGCTCGGAGCTTTTCAATCGACAGATTGGCCTTGGCCAGACGCTTGTTGACCTTCTCCTCAATTGTTTTTACCGGGATCTTGTCACCGTACCCCATGCGTTCGGCTATGCCATTGGTGATAAAAACCTGGTCCTTGCGTTCGAACATGGCGTCAACCAGCGGCATCCGGGCCGACACATACTGGACCGGCTCATCGGCCGGGTTCCACTGGGTACCTTTTTTGATGTAGTCGAACCGTTCCAGATAACTTGATTCCGGCAAGAGGATATCAGCATACATGGTGATATCGGTAGGCATGATGTCCACGACCAGATTAAAGTCTGTTTCCATCAGGGCCTTAATTGTCCGTTGTTGGTCGGGGATCGTCTGGATCGGATTCTGGCCCCACATGACCCAGGCCTTGATCGGGTAAGGCTTGTGGGTGATCGTAGTTTCGCGGATGGCATCGGTCGGGGTTCCCGGCGGTTTGAAGGGCCAGAAGGTTGCCAGATCGCAGTCATCAGCAAAGATTCCTTTGTCCCATGGCACTTTGCCGATCTTCATTGATTTAGGCCGGATCAGCCCGCCCGGCACCGCATATGCTCCCAGGATCGCCGTCAGGCAGGCCTGAGCCCGGATACGTTGGAAGTCATTGCCATACCAGGTGGTGTGACGACCCGGATGAATGGAAACATTGGGCAGGTTTTTGCCGAGCAATTCGGCAACTTCCTTGATCTGAGCGGCAGGAACATCACATATTTTCGCGGCCCAGTCCAGAGAGGCATGGGCGATACCTTTTTTAAATTCTGCAAGTCCTTCACAGTTGTCAGCGACAAACTGTTTATCGTACAAACCTTTTTTGAGCAGGTATTGCGTGATGGCCAGCAGAAAGGCGGTGTCGGTACTTGGTTTGATCTTTACCCAGACATCGGCCTTGGCGGCCGCCGCAGAAAAACGGGGGTCAACCACGATCAGTTTGGCGCCATTCTCCAGACCTTTAAGGTATTGCTTCAAATGCGAGACGTGGACATTCTCGCCAAGATGACTGCCGATCAGCAAGATCGCTTTGGCGTTGGCCATATCGACCTTTTCACCGGGGGCAAAACCGAAGGTGGTCATATAGGCCATGTCACGCACCCCGCGGCACTGATAGAAAGAAGCGGCTGAAACATTCGGGGTGCCGGTAAATTGGATAAATTGCTGGGGGTAAACGGAAGATGCACCATGGGGAAACATGGCGACGCTGTGGGGGCCATGCTTGTCCTGAATCTTTTTAAGCCTGGCTGCGGTTTCGTCCAAGGCTTCCTTCCAGCTTATTCTTTTCCATTTCGGCGCCCCGCGTTTACCAACATTCTTCAGGGGGTATTTCAACCGGTCCGGATCATAGAGAAGCTGAATACCGGCGTTACCGCGAGCGCAGATGCTCTTGCCGTTATCAACACTTTTCGGGTTACCTTCCAGTTTAACCAGCCTGTTGTCCCTGACCTTGCCAACCAGTTGGCAGCGCCAGAAACACATTTCACAGATCCCGCCAGTAACCGTCTTGGTCTCCCTGAAACTGCCCGGGGCGGCAAATTCCCCGCTGACAAAACTGGCCTGGGCTGGTGCCACCTTTGAGAGTGGCACAGCGGCCGCTGCCAGAGAAGCTGACTGCAGGAACTTCCTTCTCGTAAGATTCATACCCATGGCTACACTTCCTCCTTCGTAAAGAAATCAATAAGCCTGACCATCACCCTGTAAAATTGATGGTCCGCTCCCTCTATTACCCGGTCATGGAATTTCCCGAACCAGGGCCGGAAGCATTTCTCCAGGAAAAGCTCTTCATCTTCCGGTTTACCAGATTCAGCCAGCAGGCTCAGGAAATCAAGTTCGTATACAAGGTGATCAGCGATCTCGTTAGCATCTGCAAGATCAAAGCCCCGCTGCCGGTAGAAATCCCGGACCCGTTCAGTAGATTTGTTCATAAGGGTACCCTCTCCCGGCATGTAGACCGAACCATAGGGGGGGGCAATAACATGGGGGGCAGCGTGTATAAAAAGGCTGGTATGTTCGACCTGAATGGTCTCAAGGGGATCGGGGTCGTTACTTACAGCCTGCCGCAGATCGTCATGGTCAGAATGCCATGTCAGCCCCTCCAGAAGAGTGTAAAGGGCGTTAAAGTAGTTTTCGTTCAGCCACTCTGCGGCCGGATAACGCATTGAGGAGGACAAAAAACGGTAGATGTCCTCCATGCCCGGCTGCTCGTTTACTGGGGTTTCCCCCGGTTCATGCTCCGTGTTTCCCTGCACCGAAATCATCTCTCCCTCCCGGCTTATAATTCCTGCTAGCTCGAAAC
>CBDVDF010000019.1:0-11437 GCA_965372675.1 uncultured Desulfobacterales bacterium | reverse complement strand
ACGGTCTTGCCGACGACTATCTCCGCCTCTTCGTTGTCCATGGTCACCAGGGACGGGGTCGAGAGGATATTGGTGTCGGCATCGGTGGAGAGGGCGGTGACCAGGGCGCCCAGGTTGGGGATGTCAAAGCCGTCCAGGATTTCGGTGCTGCCCCGGAAGTAGCCGAGATTTAAGCCTGAGAAAGACCCCAGACCAAGGGGGTTATTGATGCTGGGGCCGCTGCCACCGCTGTTGAAACTGGTGCCACCTGCCACCCCGGTATCATCTGAAGAACGGAGATCGGTCGAACGCCACTGCACCCCGAATTCGGCCCCGTCCCCGGTCGAGACCTCGGCGATGACCGCTTCGATCATTACCTGGGCCCGGCGAATATCCAGTTTGCGGATCACCGAGAGCAGTGACTTCATGGTCCCGGGCGGGGCGGTAATGACCAGGGCGTTGGTCGATTCGTCGGCCTGGATATTGACTTCTGACCGCGAACTCCTGGAGACTTTGCCTTTTTGGGCTTCTCCCGGAGGTTCAACTCCTTTGAGGATTGGCATCAGGTCCTTGGCCTTGGCGTATCTCAGGAAGACCACCCGGGTGGAGCCCTCTGTTTCTATCGGGCTGTCGAGATGGGAGATCAGGGACCTGATCCTCAGCAGGTTGTATTCACTGCCGCTGATCAGGATGCTGTTGGTCCGCTCGTCGGCGATCAGCTTCAGGCGGTTATCGGGGGAGCCCTTTTTCTGCTGTTGGCGCTCCAGACCCTCAATGACCCGGACGATCTCGCCGGCATCGGCATATTCCAGCCTGATCGTCTCGATCTCGCCGGTCTTGGCCCGGTCTATTTTTTCGATGATCTTTATGAGCCTGGCTATGTTGGCCCGGCGGGCGGAAATGATCAGCATGTTACTTTGTGGTTCAGCGGCCAGATAACTTTTACTCGGCACCAGGGGGCGCAGGATCGGCACCAGTCTGTCGGCCGGGATATGTTTCAGCTTGTAGAGAGTGGTAACGATACTGTCTGCCGGCATACCATCCCTTTCCCCTCCTGCCATTGCGGTTGAATCGTGTTTGGCCATGGCAACGGGGATTATCTTGGTGACCCCGTCCGTTTCTATGGCGGCAAGATCATGGACCTGCAGGATGGAGAGGAAGATGGAATAGAGCTCTTTTTCCGCTACCGGCTCTGAAGCGATAACGGTCACTTTGCCTTTTACTCTCGGGTCGACAATGAAGGTGCGGCCGGTGATCCTCGAGACGCTGTTGATCACTGTACTGATGTCAACGTCCTGAAAATTGATGGTGATCTCACCCTGGTCAGCCGCGATTGCCGGACTGGCAGCAAGCAGCAGCAATGATGCGGTCAAGAAGATCAGCAGGGTCTTTATGCTTGCAGAGCCGGTCATGGAATATTCCTTGTTTTCTTGGTTATCTGCCATTGTTGATCTCATATATTCTTGTTTCCCGCCGACCGTTGCGGGTGATCACCAGTCGGATCTCTTTGGCGGTGCGCATGCCCTGGTAAGCGGTCAGACCATCATGAACGCTGTTCATCGGCACGCCATTTACCTCATTAAGGATATCACCGGGCTGCAGGCCCATGTCACGCAGCAGCTTGCTGCCCCGGGCCGAGACCAGCCGGTAACCTTTCTGAACATTGTTCTCTTTATATATCTCCACGCCAATTTCTCTGGCCAGGGAGGGGATGTCGGCCAGGCGCTTATTCAGATAGGCGTTGTCGATCTGCCAGTGGACGCCATCCCCGAGGCTGGTTATTTCTTTACCGGCCGTCCTTTGCCGGCGCGTATTTTTCTTGCCGCTCCGGGCTGCTTTCTTGTTGAGCAGCATCAGGGTTTCCAGGCTGCCGCCGCGGCGGAGGATCACCCGGTCGGCGAGGATCTCGGTGATAACCCCGTTGCCCGGCACTTTGTCGCCAACCCCATAAAGTTCTTCCTTTTTACTGCCCTTTTTGGCGATCGCAGCCAGAGCCCTGCTCATCGGTTCGGCAACAATTACGCCTCTCAGCTCCAGGCTTAAACTGGTTGGCGGTGCCGAAAGGGTGTCTTGTCCCAAAGGTACCGGGGAGGTTTCAACCCGGCCGGCCTTGCCGAACAGGGCTGCTTCGCTGGTCACCACCATGGTTCGACTGGTTAAGACGGGAAGTCCCTGGCTCCGCTGCGTGGCCATGCCTACCTGGCTTATGGTGCCGCCTGCCGGGCCGGCGATCACCCAGGTCAGTGATGCCAGAGTATGGGCCAGGAGAAGAGCCAGGCATAAATTAATAGCCAGGCGCCAGACCTTTTGATCCCGGAAGTTGTTGGTGAACTGTTTTATGTTGAGCATAAGTATCTTAATATACACGGTAAATGCCTATTCTAACAACAAATAGAGAAAAACAGAAAATTATAGATTTGCAGGGGCCTAGCGGGTGCGGTCCTCTCCCGCGTTGTGGTACTATCTAAAAGAGTTGACGCTCCTGCTAAATTAATATAAAAAATAAGTATATTCAGATAGATAAGATGATAAGAGAAGATAAGTAGATGCTGAAAGGTTACGAGAAAGGGGCAGGGAATATGGTAGGTCGTTACTATTTAGGTAGTGTGGCGGTGCTGGTTGTTTCTTGGCTTTTTGTTTCAGGATGCAGCAATTCTTCAGATCTTAACGGTTATCAGGCCACAGTCTCAGATAGTGACGCAGTGATCGTTTTCCAGGTCGGTTCGGAAGAGGATGTTACTTTTCTTCACCGAAAGCATGCCGAGTTTTGGCAGCAGGATTGTTTCCTCTGCCATAATCATTTTGATGTCAGGACTGACGGGGCCTGGAAATGCGGTGAGTGTCACTCCAACAATGATACGGAAAATCTTTGTACCGATGATGCCAATAATCACGACTGTATGGCGGCCCAGTGTTATAAATGTCATCTGGATCCGGCCATCGTGCCAGGCCCGCTTCCTCCTTCATGTTCTTACTGTCATATGCCGATAAACACCGGGACTTTTATAGATAGTCCGGTCCAGGGTCTTTTCTACCAGACCACGACCCAGAGCGGAATAACCGATGGTAGTGGCTCTTTCACTTATATGGCCGGTGAGACCATTACCTTTTATGCTGGAACAGTTCTTCTTGGTTTTGCAAACGCTAAGTCTATAATGTCGCCCCTTGACTTGGTCCCGGGAGCACAGATTACTAACCAGACAGTGATTAATATCGCCCGTTTCCTGCAGTCGATTGATAACGATCAACTTCCGGACGTTGGTGGAATAACGATCCCAGCCAATATCTCAACTCTGACGGCAGGCCGGGCGGTTGATTTTAATGCTGTTGACGGTACTGCATTCAGGACTGCAGATGTACTGGCTATTGTACAGGGAATCAGTCCCTCTCACCTGGACCTGGTAGATGAAGTGACGGCTCAGAGCCACCTCCAGAGCACCCTTTTCCCTGGGATCATATCGGTGGCACCAGTTACTTCCGGTTCGGCATTTCCTTTTACAAGTAGCCTTATTTCATCGACTGACATTGATACATACTCATTTGCCCTGACCCAGACCATGGATGTGACGATAGATGTTGAGTCCTGGGAGGCCAAGGATTATACGAGTAGCACGAACTGTGCACATACCAGCCCTCCTTGCGGGGGGTGCCACGGATCAGATATCTCTGAGATTGGTCCGAATACCATTACAGGTCTGACAGCAGGTGGTTGTAACGACAAGCTGATAACCAATATTTATCTTTTTGCTGATGATCCCATGACTGGCACCCTGATAGGCTTTAAAGACTGTCAACTGTCAGGATGCGGGGGGGCAGATTCATGTTACCCCGGCTATGATCACCCTGATGCTTGTGTATCCAGGAATGAAAAAAACCCTCATTTTGATTTTACCGGTCTGGCTCCAGGTATTTACTATTTGAAAGTAGGGGCGGCGGGGTTAAGCCTCATAGATGCCATGACCGATCCTGATACTCCGAATAATGGGGACGGGTCGTATTATTTTACTACGGGATCTGGAACCAGGCTTACCTATTACGGTGACAAATACAGGGTTACATTTGGCTTTAACTGACGATAAAGATGTCGCGTTGTTGATAAAAATATCATGATCACGGATAGGAGGTAAGTGATAATGCGAAAGGTTTTTTTGGGACTGCTCGCAGTTGTAGTGTTGTTGGCGCTGGCTGGCTGCAAGGCCACCGGTTCTAGCTCTGTCAGTGAGGTGCTTAGAGATACCCCGCGTGAGCAGCGCACTACCCTGATGATCCTTAACTTTAAGAATTCAACCTTGCAGGACCGGGCCGAGAAATTTTCTCCATGGGAATTTGGCCTGGCCTCGATGGTAATGACCGATCTGGAAACGGTCGGGCTTTTCAATATCCTCAGTCGGGAACTCCTGAAAGATGTGTTGCGGGAGCAGGCTTTCCAGATGAGCGGCATGGTCAATGACAGTCAGGCAATAGAGATGGGTCGAATAGTCGCTGCCAAGTACGTGGTCACCGGTACCTTTATGGAGATGGACGGTTCGCTGCGGATCGAGTCAAGGTTGTTGTCGGTCGAAAATGGTGTCCAGCTTGGTGCCTCTGCGGTGGCTGGCCGCACCGAGACTTTTTTCGACCTGGAGAAACAACTGGTGATCGAGATGACCAGGTATCTGGGGGTGACACTTGACGATAGCGAATCCCGGAAACTGGCCAGCCTGGTAGAGACCAGATCCATGGATGCATCTCTCAGCAATTATGCAGGGGAAATGGTCCTTTTCGAGGCCAAAGATATGAAGGCTGCCGGGAAAGTTTCTGGAGCAAAGGAGCTGTTGAAACAGGCCAGGATCAGGTTCGAGATAGCCTTGAAGCATGATCCTGGCTACCAGCGGGCTCGGGACAACCTGGCCAGTTTGACCATGGCCATCCCCATGACCTTGTAGCTTGCGTAAAAGATGACTCGGAGATCAGGTTCAGTCAACAAATGACCAAGGAGTAGCTGTGAGAAAGCTTGTAATCGCTTTAAGCCTTTTCTTCTGTCTGGGGTTCGCTGCCGCCCCTTCTCGTGCGGTTGCTGGGACCTATTTCACTGGGGTCAAGGGCTGGTACGCCTCTTGGGACTCCGCGATCCTTGACTGGTTTGAAGAGGATCTCGGGCAGGCTTTCCTCCAGAACCGGCTGTCGCTCAAAGCTGACTCCGATCCCGGTGACGGCTATCTGGTTGGGCCGATGTTCGGTTATATGACCGATGACGGTAAGTGGTCCTTCAGTTTTGCCCCGATGGTGATCAGCGATTTTAGCCAGGACTGGTACGGTATGGCCGGTTCTATGGCCCTGTATACCACGGTGGATCTGACCAGGAAAGACTATGACCTGGCCGCCAGTATGAAGCTGAATGACAATTATAAGCTGTATTTCGGTTACAAGTACCAGGACATGAAAATGGATTTTCATCTGGCCTATGATGCGGGCGGGATGCCCCAGAATTTTTTGTATGAGATCGAGTCCCGGGTCCATATCCCGACCGTAGGGCTCGGGGCGGTCTATCAACTAACCGACTCTCTAGTGGCAGGTGGTCAGGCGGGCATTCTCTACACCTTTCCGACCTTGGAGATCACCACCAGCGGGGTGACCGAGGATATCAGGCCCTGGAACTCTTTTGGCTTCAATGTCGAACTGAGCCTTACCTGTCGACCGGCGCCAAGCGTCCTGGTTCAGGGTGGCTACCGTTACCAGATCTTCGAGTTCGAGGCCAGGGCTCCAGGCAGTTTTAACGACATCAAATCTTATGACATCACCCATGGTTTGACCTTCTCGGCAATATACGTCTTTTAGCATTAAAAAAGCGCCCCCGATTCGGGGACGCTTTTCTTAGTTCAATATATCTGTATGTGATGAACCGGCTTAATTCCTAGATCTCATCGTCCTCGTCATCCGGGGCCAGATCGTCATCATCCACATCTTCTGGATCATTTTCCGTATCTTCAGTTTCGGCGGTCTCATCGGTCTCATCGGTTGCGTCCGTCTCATCGGTCTCATCGGTTGCGGCCGTCGCATCGGTTGCGGCCGTATCGTCACCTTCGACGGCGGCTTCTTTCTTTTCTTCCGCCTTGCGCAATGCTTTAGGGATCTTGGAAGGGGGCAGAACGATCTCGGTGATCCGTTTGATCTCAAGTTCAACGATCTGGTCGGTAAGGCAGATCGAACATTCGTCAACATGCTGGCGCATGAAGTCTACCATCCTGGCCGGGGCCATGGCTTCGTCCTGCACCTGTAGATACCAGTTTTTAATAAGCCTTGTCAGGCGTTCGCATTCCATAGTTGTCAGAGGGGCTCCAGGTGAATTTTATTGGAGATCGGAGAGGAGGGCTTCACAGGTTGATTATCGTAGATGCTCATAGATTCCGATATTTGTAAATGATCAAGGTTAGGGCGATAATAAGATATAGCGGCTTTCTATTGCAACATTAAATTGCGATAAGCATGTTTTTTTAGGATTCGATAATGTAAAAAATGGTTGTCACTCCCGATCATGGTAATTATCATGCCGTCTCGGATGCGGAAGTGGAAAGGGCTCTGGTGGCCCTCCCGGACTTCAAATCCGGTGTACCGGGTTAACAGCTTGGTAGGTGGGTTCGATTCCCATGCACTTCCGCCATTTCTTATTGTTTTGTCGCCGTTTTCTCTTGTAGGGATGTGGCTACAGACTAGTTATAAGATCATGAAAGCTCTATTTAGGTGAAGTTCTCTCTAGTCGTCAAGCATTATCGATAAAACCAGTGTTTTTCTTTTGAAAAGGGGTTGTTATGGCTGGGCAAAAGAAACCCATAATCATTAACTGTGATTCCTGTGGCCATGCTTTCATTGGAGCATCAGCTCCACCAACTACGGTAATTCGTATTGAAGCTCCTTGCCCGGCATGCGGAGCTGAAGTTAAAATCCCCTACGGAATTGTAACTCCTTTTTCAGACCATTTACTTTTTTTGAATAACAGTTCCGTTGAGCCGATAGTTAGAAGAGACATTTTAAGAAAAAAAATTGGCTTAAAAGAACCCGCTGAAACTCCTGAAGCTAAAGCAAGTATTGCGGAGATTTTCAATGCATTTCTAATATGGTTAGAAGAGGCTGAAATATCAAACGGTACAATAGAAGC
Source organism: uncultured Desulfobacterales bacterium (assembly GCA_965372675.1). Taxonomy (GTDB): domain Bacteria; phylum Desulfobacterota; class Desulfobulbia; order Desulfobulbales; family JAGXFP01; genus JAGXFP01. Next base: position 4,323 of record CBDVDF010000019.1, on the reverse strand, counting down.
ACCTGGAGGCCATGTCCTTCATTTTATGCCCTTGTTCCAGGAATCCGATAAAATCAAAGAAATATTACGTGAAAAACTCCAAGAGATTTTAGAGTCCCAAAACCCGGAAAAAGAAATACTGGCAATGAGTAAATTGGATCCCAGCAGTGGAGAGGATAATTTAGCCAAGTATTACCTGGGTAATCTTATAGATGGGTTGCACGAAGAAGGATTTAACCTGGCTTTTCTTATATCATTATTAATGGCGGCACTTCTTTAAAAAGATCGATCAATAATTATTGGCAGGGTCGAAAGGTAACAAGTTGTCTCTTGTTTTGCCGGCCCATAGTTCACATTTTCTAGTGGTTTCTGTCTGGGCGTAATGCTTGACTGATTCCAGTCGAGCATGGTCTGTCAAAACCTGTAGTTCCGTTAAAGATAATCCCTTTTCATTTATATACAGACAGGGCTCTCGCATCAGGATTGTAGTATATGGACTAGTTGGGAGGGGCAGACTTGGTGGCGAAAAAAGGAGAGGTAGTCATACAGGGACAAGAGTCCTGCTTATTTCTTCTCTTATCCGAGTAAAATGAATCGATAATTTGACAAGGAAAACATAAAATCCATAGTCACTTAATGTGAATATCTTTGAATTTATAACATTATCAGGATGGACATAATCAGAGGGGCAATTGTTTACCCTGTCGAGAAACACCATTGAATCTTCTGCCAGGTTAGAACCAGAAGGGAGGTAGAAAATTTGGCTTACTTGTTGTTTTTTTATAGTAGCAATATGATTGTCAACTTGCTCTTGGCTCTTTATTCCTTTGACGACAATCTCATCTATGATGAGTTGGTAGTACTTAGATAATCTCATAATGGGGGCGTAGACTAGCCTTGAAGGAAGATATCGGTCATTGGTAGGATTGATATCACAGGTATTGGAGAAAACCATCGAAGGTGACGGTCTTGCATCGGTATGGGGCAGGTTTATTACAACTAAATCGTTGATCCCATCACCCTGAAATATGGTAGCTTCTTTTACAAGATGGGATGAGTAGAGCTTATCAAGATTGTCAGGGAATTTTTTTAGTTCATCGAAAAGACTGTCTTTTGCAGCATCAGTTAAATAATATGGCAAATATTTTTTTATCTCTTCGAGAGAGATCATATTAAAGCCCAAAAATTGTCATCGACAATTTTGGAAATTTGAGGATCAATATCTTGGGTATTAACTAATAACTTAGAAACAAAGTTGTGAATTACGTCAATATGTTCATTTATAGAGCCAGCTGGAAACTCTACCGCACCACAATGATGAGAAACGTAAAAGTTTTCAGGGAAAGCATTGTTTTGTGCCAAGGGTGTAGACTGTTTGACAATGTGCAAATTATAATCAGGGACTGGATACTGATCGGGAAGATCGGTAAGGCCAGGATAGCTAATAATTGCGGCTGCTGTGATACCGCTTAAAAAAGTATTTTTTACAATGCTAGTTGTTGTGGGCATGATTTTATATGAATTATGAATTAATAAAAAACCTAGTATTCTGGATTAAGGGATTCCAAAAACTCTCCAGACAATAGAGAGAAAAACAATTCCTTCTCTGCCAAATGAGCTGCTTCAATGTTGTGATTCATGTCGTTATCAATTTCTTTTAAAATAGTATCAATATCAATAACAGACCCATTCGCCTTTTTAGTTCCACCTTCTAATAATATTTCCGTTTCATTCATTATTCGCAAAGTGTGTATGCAGGTTTCTACTTCAATTTCACTCATCAAGTTTGATTTACTAGCGACTAGATCATCTTTGCCAATCGAAAGCTTAAGGGTGGAATGGTCAAGAATATTTAATCCATCAAATATATTTATATACCTTAATGCACAGCGAGAGATTGTATCGAAAACTTCGAGTGCAGAGATTCTGTTATAGGCAGCTAGAATCTCTTTAGAAAATATTTCCCACCCACAATACTCCCCTGTCGCTGCCAAAGAAAAAACCTTTGGGCCAATCTGTATGATGAAATTGTCTTTGACTAGTTTGTAATGGGGGCTAAAAATCAAATTTGGGTCAGAATTTCTTATCATCTCAGGAAGCTGAAGAATTGGTAATTTCTCCATTTTGGGGAAATCACTCTTGAAATCTTGATATGCAACACCAAAAATTGCTTCACTAGGCAAGCTGGATTCAAAGCGAATTTCAAAAATGGCCTCTGCAATGGGACAAGGTGTGATTTTATTAGGGGGGGGCATCAAAAACACCATGAAAAGTCTTGGTTTATATTAGCAAAGTGATGTTGTGCGTCTGTGGGATATGAATGCATATTTATCAACAATATATTACCTTTACAGGGTGTTTATTACCATACATTTATTACCACAATAAGCAGGCAAACAGAAAATACAAACCTGAAATGGTGCAATTCTTCAGTTATCATGCACTCTAGAGTTCTATGGTAAGATTAAAGTTCCGAAAAAAAAGTTCTTTCTGAACGAAAAAGCACGCAATTATTATTGAGAATCCTCTTAACCGTCATTTTGTATTTTATGACTACAGAGTGACTACAGGAAAATACAGGGGTTAGTAAAAAACCTAAAAACAGTGGTTTGGATGGGCGGCGTAACTCTTCGATTCCCATTCACTTCCGCCATTTCTTATTGTTTCCTTTCAGTTCCCAATAGCACCTGAGTTATAAAGATTTCTCACTGCGTTTCGAAATGACAGGTCGATGGGCAATAGTTATTTTCAATCCCCTCAGTTCATCCTGATCGTAACCACTCTCATTTTTGCTTTCAGTTCTAACCCTGGAACCGGGAACCTCTGAACCCTGAACCTTTCAGTTTCTAGCTTTTGCCTTTTGACTTCAACAAAGGATACCCCATCTCTTCCCTTTGTTCGGTGTATTTGAGTGCTACCTTGCGGGCGATGTTCCTGATCCGGCCGATAAATCTGGTTCTTTCCGCCACGCTGATAGCCTTGCGGGCGTCGAGCAGGTTGAAGGTATGTGAACATTTCAGGCAATAATCATAAGCCGGCAGAACCAGACTCTTGTCGAGCAGTTTATGGGCTTCTTTTTCAAATGAATCAAAAAGCGAGAAGAGCAGTTCGATGTTGGCCTCTTCGTAATTGAAGGTTGAGAACTCCACTTCGGCCTGGTGGAAGATGTCGCCGTAAGTGGTCTCTTTGTTCCAGGCGAGCTGGTAGACGCTGTCGACCTTCTGCAGGTACATGGCGATTCGCTCGAGCCCATAGGTAACCTCGACGGTGACCGGGTGCAGTTCCATGCTGCCGGCCTGCTGGAAGTAGGTGAATTGGGTGATCTCCATGCCGTCGAGCCACACTTCCCAGCCCAGGCCGGAAGCGCCCAGGGTAGGGGACTCCCAGTCATCCTCGACAAAACGGATGTCATGCTCCAGCATATCGAGACCGAAACGCTTGAGGCTTTCAAGGTAGAGGTCCTGAATGTCTGGCACCGAAGGTTTGATGATCACCTGGTACTGATAATAATGCTGCAGGCGGTTCGGGTTTTCGCCATAGCGACCATCTGTCGGTCGCCTTGAGGGCTGGACATAGGCGGCTTTCCATGGTTCCGGTCCCAGGGCCCGCAGCAGGGTGGCTGGGTGAAAGGTTCCGGCCCCGACTTCCATATCGTATGGTTGTTGGATCACGCAGCCCTGCTCGGCCCAGAACCGGTTCAGTTCCATTATGATGTCCTGAAAATACATGGATCACTCCTTGTTGCGCATTCTCTTGCGCCTGGAAAAGTGTTTTCTATGGAAAAACAAATATATTTACCACAGCGACTAACGGTGGCAACAGTTTTTTGCCAGGAGCCGTTACTATATAGAAGTAATTTCGCAAAAACGCAAAAAAACACTTTGACATGTCGTTACATTAAGATGTATACACATATAGAGTTAAAAAGGGCAAGGATGCTGGCTTTCCAGAGCGTTAAAATTATCGGACATTGAATTATGATAGAGACCGCTGAATTGTTGGATATGGCTGCCCTGGAAAAGGCTGCCGAATGTTTGCGGACCATTGCCCATCCCTGCCGGTTGCGGATCATCGAGATCCTCCTTACCGAAGAGCGGTCGGTCGGAGAACTGGCCGAAGCTTGCGGGATCCCCAGTCACATGGCCTCAGAGCACTTGCGGCTCCTGAAAGACCGGGGCTTGTTGAGGAGCCGCCGGGATGGCCGGAAGATCTATTATGAAGTTGCTGAACCGGCCCTGGCGATGATCATGAACTGTGTTGGCAAGAAATTTATCTGTAAGGATTAGGTAAGACCCGGCTGCTTTCGAGCCGGTTTTATATAGTTTGGGCAGGGCGGCCATCAGG
>CBDVDF010000018.1:0-11537 GCA_965372675.1 uncultured Desulfobacterales bacterium | reverse complement strand
GCTCGTCGTAACCAGCCATGGATCATCTTTTTTTGCGGTCTTTATCCAACATCATTTTCAACTCACTCATGAATTCGTTCAGGTCTTTGAACTGCCGGTAAACAGAGGCAAAGCGAACATAGGCGACCTCATCCATCTTGCGCAGGCCATCCATGATCCGCTCCCCGACCAGATCCACCGGGATCTCCCGCTCACCCATGCCTTGGAAATCAATTTCCATGGCATCAACGAATTCTTCGATCTCGGCCATGCCGACCGGCCTCTTTTCGCAGGCCTTTTTCAGCCCGGCCACTACTTTTTGGCGATCCCACGCTTCCCGACGGCCATCTTTCTTGACCAGCATCGGCAAGGTTACCTCCATCCGCTCATAGGTCGTGAACCTGCGCTGGCAGGCGTCACAGGCCCGGCGACGACGGGTGGTGGTGCTTTCCTTGTTGAGACGGGAGTCAACTACCCGGTTTTCCAGATGGCCGCAATATGGGCATTTCATTTTTTCACCATCCTGATCTTCCGGGAAAACAGCCGGGCGGCAGAATATTCAGCCGGCTGATCAGTCCAGCTGGATGAGGGGGATTCCGGCCTCGGCCATCAATGAAGCAGCGAGATCGTCTGCGTAGCCTTCCCGGTAATAAACTTCTTTTATTCCTGCATTGATCAACATCTTGGAGCATATCGAACAGGGCATGTTGGTACAGTAAAGGGTGGCGCCCTCGACACTGTTGCCATGCAGGGCCGCCTGGATTATGGCGTTCTGTTCGGCATGCAGGCCACGGCAAAGCTCGTGACGTTCACCGGACGGGATCCCCTGCTGTTCGCGCAGACAGCCAACATCAAAACAATGACTGACTCCGGAAGGAGCGCCGTTGTAGCCGGTGGAGATGATCCGCTTGTCCTTTACCAGAATGGCCCCGACATATCTCCTGGTGCAAGTGGCGCGTTGCGAGACCAGCTCGGTGATCGACATGAAATATTCCTGCCATGACGGCCTGGGATCACTCATGATAATTCAAATTCCTTCTGCAGATCGGTGTAGAGCGGATAACGTTCGCACAGCTCATGCACCTCCTGGCGGATAACCGTCAGCTGATCATCATCATTGATGTTGTCGATAACCCTGCTGATCCAGGAGGCGATGGTCTTCATCTCCCCTTCCTTCAGACCCCGGCTGGTTACCGCCGGGGTGCCGATCCTGACCCCACTGGTCACAAAACGTGGCTGGGTATCAAAGGGAATCGCATTCTTGTTGACGGTCAAACCGGCCTTTTCAAGGGCCTCTTCCGCATCCTTGCCAGTAATGCCTTTACCGGCCAGATCGACCAGCAGAAGATGATTGTCCGTCCCACCGGAGACCAGCCTGAAGCCAGCCTCAAGCAGACCTTCACCAAGCACCCTGGCATTCAGCACCACCTGGGCCTGGTATTCATTGAACTCCTCGCAAAGAGCCTCTTTGAAAGCCACTGCCTTGGCGGCAATGACATGGATCAGCGGTCCACCCTGAATACCGGGGAAGATATTGCTGTTCAGACTGCGGCCGAATTTTTCTTTGGCCAGGATCAGACCACCGCGGGGACCGCGCATGGTTTTGTGGGTAGTTGAAGTGACGAAATCAGCGTATGGCACCGGAGAAGGATGGACTCCGGCGGCTACCAGGCCGGCGATATGGGCCATATCGACCATGAACAGGGCACCGATCTTGTCAGCGATCTTTCGAAAGCCCTCAAAATCGATAAACCTGGCATAGGCGCTGGCGCCGGCGATGATCATCTTGGGCCGATGTTGATCGGCGATCCGCTCGACCTCGGCCATATCGATCGTTTCGCTCTCCTTGTCGACACCATAGGAAACAAAATTATAGAGTTTACCGGAGAAGCTTACCTTACTGCCATGGGTCAGGTGGCCGCCATGGGCCAGATCCATCCCCAAGACCGTATCGCCCGGCTGCAGGGTGGCAAAATAAACCGCCATATTGGCCTGGCTGCCGGAATGGGCCTGAACGTTGGCATATTCGGCCCCGAAAACTTCCAGGGCCCGTTCGATCGCCAGAGACTCGATCTCGTCGGCATACTGACAACCGCCATAGTAACGTTTACCGGGATAACCCTCGGCGTACTTATTGGTAAAGATCGAGCCCTGGGCCTCGAGGACGGCCCGGCTGACACTGTTTTCGGAGGCGATCAGTTCCAGCTGGTAGGCCTGGCGCTCGAGCTCGTCTTTAATGGTCTTATATACAACAGGATCAACTGTTTTCAGGCTGGACACTTGGCGACCTTGTTCCTTATTTGGCTAAATGATAAAAAATACAATGGCTGCTGATCAGGAGATATCTGAGAACATCTGGATCCTGGTCTGATGGCGACCGGCGGCAAATTCTGTGGTCATCCAGGTTTTAACTATTTCCTGGATCAAACCTGGGCCGACGACTCTGGCCCCCAGACAAAGAACATTGGCATCATTGTGCTGACGACTCATTGCCGCGGTAAAAAGCTCGTGGCAAAGAGCGGCCCGGATCGCTCTGGAACGATTAGCCGCCATTGACATGCCGATCCCGGTTCCGCAGATCAGGATACCCCGATCAGCAGTACCACCTTCGACCGCTGCGCATACAGCTTTGGCAAAATCCGGATAGTTGACCGATTCAGCGGAATCACAACCATGGTCAACTACCTCATGCCCAAGTCCTTCCAGCACGTTGACAATATCGTTCTTGACTTCGAAGCCGCCATGATCACAACCGATCGCAACCTTCAAGTTCTTACCCCGTAAATTTCTTCATGACCAGGACGGCATTGGTCCCACCAAAACCGAAAGAGTTTGAGACGGCCGCCCGGATCTTCATTTCACGGGCAACATTCGGCACATAATCAAGATCGCAGGCCGGATCGGGATTCTCCAGGTTAATAGTCGGCGGGATCACCCCATGGTGGATCGCCAGGGCGGTAAAAACCGACTCGATACCACCGGCCCCTCCCAACATATGACCGGTCATCGACTTGGTCGAACTGATCGCCAGTTTGCGGGCATGATCACCGAACACCCTCTTGATCGCCCCGGTCTCAACAACATCATTCAACGGGGTCGAAGTACCATGGGCATTGATATAATCGATATCCTCGGGAGCCATTCCGGCATCGGCAATAGCCATTTTCATGCAGCGCACAGCCCCATCACCATCCTCGGGAGGGGCCGCAATATGGTGCGCATCACCGCTTAAGCCGTATCCGACCAATTCGGCATAGATAGTGGCCCCACGCTTTCTGGCCTGTTCAAGTTCCTCGACAACCATCATCCCGCCACCCTCGGCAATAACAAAGCCGTTCCGGTCCCGGTCAAAGGGCCGCGAAGCAGCCTGGGGGTCGTCGTTGCGCCGAGACAGGGCCTTCATGGCATTAAAGCCGCCAACGGCCAGAGAACAGACGGTCGACTCGCTGCCGCCGGCTATGGCCACATCACAATCACCACGACTGACCGACCTGAAAGCCTCGCCAACGGCATGGGTGCCGGCTGCGCAGGCAGTGGTCACTGACAGATTCGGGCCCTTGGCCCCGAGGGTAATCGAGACCTGGCCGGCACTCATGTTGGAAATCACCATCGGGATAAAGAAGGGGGTGATCCGTTTGGGACCACGCTCCAGGGCGATCTTGTGGTACTTCTCGATGGCTGGCAGTCCGCCAATACCGTTGCCGGTAAAGACCCCTACCCGCTCGGCATTGACATCGGTTATTTCCAGACCGGCATCGTCACGGGCCATGATCGCCGACGCGATCGCATACTGAACGAACAGTTCCATATGCTTGGCGACTTTCCGGTCAATGAATTCCTCAACGACGAAATCCTTGACCTCGGCTGCGATCTTCACTGAATGATCGCTGGTGTCAAACCTGGTGATCAGATCAACACCACTACGACCATCACAGAGACCTTCCCAGGTCTTCTGAACACCGATACCCAACGGGGTAACCAGACCAGTCCCGGTAACTACAACTCTTCTACTCACCTGTCACTCCTTATCAAGCAGTGGCGGTTATAAGACAAATCCCGACAAGAACTAACCGTGATCAACCAGCAGCCTGGTTAACATGATCGATGGCATCTTTGACGGTAGTGATCTTCTCGGCGACCTCATCAGCGATCTCGATATCGTAGGCCTCTTCCATGGCCATGATCAGTTCGACCAGGTCAAGAGAGTCCGCGCCCAGATCATCCACGAAGGAGGCTCCGGCAACGACCTTGCTTTTATCAACGCTTAACTGCTCGGCAATAATATCAATAAGTTTCTCTTCAGCAGACATAGTTTTCTCCTTAAAATTGTTGTCTGATAATCAACCATTTATCCCATAAACATGCCGCCGTTCACATGAATGAACTGACCGGTCACATAACGGGCATCTTCTGAAACCAAATAAGCCACGGCACCGGCAACATCGTCGGCGGAACCCATGGCTCGCATCGGGATCTCTCCCAGTATCTTTTCCGTAACCTCTTCTGCAAGGCCACGGGTCATATCCGTTTCAATATAACCAGGTGCTACCCCGTTAACCGTGATGTTTCGGGAAGCAAGTTCCCTGGCAACGGAACGGGTCAGACCGGCCAGACCGGCCTTGGCGGCAGCATAATTCGCCTGCCCGGCATTGCCGAGGAAACCGATCACAGAACTGATGTTAACGATCCGGCCCCAGCGCTTCTTCATCATCGGCCGGTTTACCGCCTTGATACAATTGAACGCACCCTTAAGGTTGGTGTCAAGGACCTGGTCCCAGCTTTCCTCTTTCATTTTCATCAGGAGGCCGTCCCTGGTGATCCCGGCGTTGTTGACCAGAATGTCTATGCTGCCATATTCCTCAAGGATCCCGGCCATGGCCTCGGTAACCGCACCACTATCCGAGACATCGAACTGGAAGACCCCGCCTTTACCACCCTGGGCAGCGATCAGGTCAACTGTTTCCTGGGCTGCTCCGGGGTTACTCACATAGTTGATCGCAACTTGAGCGCCCATGCCTGCCAACCGGAGAGCAATAGCCCTGCCGATCCCACGGCTGCCGCCGGTGACTACCGCTACTTTACCATCAAGAGACATCAGTTGCTTCCTCCCTGGCGCTCTTTAAGACGGGAGATCAATTTGGGAAGCACTTCAAAAACATCCCCGACGATCCCATAAGTGGCCACATCAAAGATCGGCGCATTCTCATCGCGGTTGATCACCACAATGGTGTCCGCCGATTGCATGCCGACCATGTGCTGGATCGCTCCGGAAATGCCGCAGGCAATATAGACCTTCGGACATACCGTTTTACCGGTCTGGCCTACCTGGTGAGGATAAGGGACCCAGCCGCTATCGACCGCCGCCCGAGAAGCTGCGGTGGCTCCACCGAACAGTCCGGCCAGTTCCCTGATCATCTCGAAGCCCTTTTCATTCTCCAGGCCGCGACCGCCGGAAACCAGGACATCGGCTTCGTTTATATTGACCTCATCTGATTCTTCCCGGACGGAGTTAAGGACCTTGACCCTTGACACCATTCGGGCCGGATCAGGAGAGACCTCGATTATTTCGCCTTGCCGGCTATCATCTCTTTCGTTCGGCTTCATGACCAGCGGTCTGACTGTTGCCATCTGGGGCCGACTATGGGGACACTCGATCGTGGCCATAATGTTGCCGCCAAAGGCCGGCCTGGTCTGCAACAGAGCACCATCTTCTTCGCGTATCTCCAGGCCGGTACAGTCTGCGGTAAGACCGGTGGCCATAAGAGTCGCTAAACGGGGAATAAAAGAGCGGCCGATCGCAGTTGCTCCGGCCAGAACAATCTCCGGTTTATGCTCCTTGGCCAGGTCTTCAATAACATTGGCATAGGCATCATCAGTAAAATGCAGCAGAGCCGGATCATCAACCTGATAAACCTTGTCGGCACCGAATGCCACCAACTCGGCGGCCTTACCGTCAAGTCCTGAACCGAGCAGTACAGCTGACAGCGGCACTCCTCTCTTATCGGCCAGTTTCCGGCCGACCCCCAAAAGCTCAAGGGCCACCGGAGCGATCCTGCCGTCACGAAATTCGGCATAAACCCATACCCCGGACCAATCGGCAAGGTCCCCGCTGACTGTTTTTTCAGCCCGCTCTATTGAAAGAGCTCCGACTTCACAGACATCAACACAGTTGCCGCAAAGGGTGCATGTTTCATCAACTACGGCGATCCCGTCTTCAACCTTGATGGATCCGAAAGTACAGGTGTCCTCGCAAATCCCGCAACCGATACATGCATCTACGTCTATTTTAAGCATCAGAATATATCCATTAGCCAGCCGGTCAGCGGCCGCTGTTTATCAATATGGTTATAACAACTCTTCCAGTTTGTCTAGCAATTGATCGACCTGTTCATCGACCGTACCGGTAAGCATGCATGTTTCCGCTGATAATTGCGGAGAGATTACCTTGCCGACCTGTGTCGTGGAGCCCTGCAAACCGAGACATGCCGGGTCAGCGCCGATATCTGCAGCAGAAAGAACTGTTGCCTGCATTTTTTTGGCCTTCATTTTCCCTTTCAACGAAGGAACCCGTGGCTCATTGATCTCCTTGACCACGGTCAGCAGAGCCGGCATTGCCATCTCGATCTCGTCGTAACCGTCGTCCATCAACCTCTCAAGACGGATAATACCGTCAACACATTCGTTGATCTTACGGGCATAAGCGACATAGGGAATATCAAGGCGCTGGGCCAGCCCCGGCCCGACCTGGGCGGTATCACCATCGATCGCCTGTTTACCGCAGATGATCAGGTCGTAATCACCGATCTTTTTAACCGCCATTGCCAGGGTATAGGAAGTCGCCCATGTATCAGCCCCGGCGAAAGCACGATCAGATACCAGCACGCCATCATCGGCGCCACAGGCAACCGCATCCCGCAGAACCTCTTCCGCCTGGGGAGGACCCATGGTAATAGCTGTGACCGTACCGCCATATTGCTCCTTGAGAGCAACTGCCGCTTCAAGGGCATGGCGATCAAAGGGATTCATGATACTTTCAACCCCTTCCCGGGCCAGAGTATTGGTCTTGGGATCAAGCCGGACATCCTTGGCATCAGGAACCTGCTTTACACAAACAATTATCTTCATCATCTTCTCGAATATTCTTTGTTAAGGGCCTGGCCGATAACATTGCGCTGGATCTGGTTGGTTCCTTCATATATCTGCAAGATCTTGGCGTCACGCATCATTTTCTCGACCGGATACTCACGCATATAGCCGTAACCGGCCAGGATCTGGACCGCATCGATGGTAACCTTCATGGACATATCGGTAGCCATGACCTTACACATCGCAGAGGGCATGGAGATATCCTTGGCACCGCTGTCAATATGGCGGGCAGTGGCATAAACCAGGGCACGGGAGGCTTCCAGCTGGATAGCCATATCGGCAAGGATATGTTGAACTGCCTGAAAAGCAATAATCGGTTTACCGAACTGGACCCGCTGTTTGGCATAAAGAACAGCCTCGTCAAGAGCGGCCTGACCGAGACCAACACCAAGGGAGGCGATGCCGGGACGGGAAAGATCAAGGGTCTTCATGACTGTAAAAAAGCCTGTGCCCTCGCGACCGATCAGCCGGTCCTTCGGAATCCGGCAATCCTTGAAAATAAGCTCCCTGGTGGAAGAAGCCCTGATCCCCAGCTTCTTTTCCTTGGGGCCGTATGAAAAACCGGGATCACTGTCCTCAAGTACGAACATACTGGCTCCACGCGGCCCTTTCTTACGGTCAGTGATGGCGATCACCGAATAGATCTTAGCATCGCCGGCATTGGTGATCCACTGTTTGGTGCCGTTAATAACCCACTCATCACCATCAAGAACGGCTGTGGTCTGGATTCCGGAGGCGTCACTGCCGGCGTTTGCTTCGGTAAGGCCGAAGGCGGCCAATTTTTTGCCACTGGCTATTTGCGGCATATACTTCTGCCTCATCTCTTCACTGCCGGAGAGCAGAATAGGATAGGCCCCCAGGGCGCTGGCCGCAAAACTGGTGGAGATACCGACACATCCCCTGGCAAATTCTTCCATAGCCAGGACCATCTCAAAACTGCCGCCGCCGAAACCGCCATACTCCTCGGGAATATAAAGCCCGAAAAGATCGGCCTTGGCAATATCATTGAGGATCTCGGTTGGAAACTCTTCTTTTTCGTCAAGCTCCACCCGCTGAGGAATAATTTTTTCATCAGTGATCTGTCGCGCGACCTCGACGATCATCTGCTGCTCTTCAGAAAGAAAATAATCCACAATGCTCACCTTTCGTAAAATATATTTATTTAAAAGATTTCTTGTAATACAGACGGAGACAGGGAAAGGGGATGAAATCAATCACCACCTTATAACCTCGGCCCCCCAGGTAAAACCGCCACCAAAGGCACAAGTGAGGATCAGGTCTCCTTTTTGCAGCAATCCGCCCCGGTTGGCTTCATCTAATGCGATAGGAACAGTTGCCGCCGATGTATTACCATATTTATGAATATTTATGAATATTTTTTCCTTCGGAACCCCGATCCTTTCACCCAGATTATGGAGGATCCGGATATTGGCCTGATGGGGAATGATCCAGTCGATATCCGGACCCTTGATCCCGGCCTCATCGAGAACCTGATCGATCGAGCTCTCCATGGCCAGGACCGCATTCTTGAAAACTTCACGGCCAGCCATCTGGATATAAGAGCCGTCATCCGGACGGGGATGCCCGAGTCGGGCCGGATCGAATGCCCCGGCTTCGGACGGGTCCATATTAATGTAAGGGTTCATGCTCGGCGCAGCATTCATGAAGAGAAGATCGCCCAGGCGACCGTCTGAGAACAATTTACTGGCCAGCAGGCCCCGATCGCCATCCTCACCCCCGATGACCACGGCGCCGGCGCCGTCACCAAACAACACACAGGTATTACGGTCCCGCCAGTCAACTCTGGCCGAGAGGTTTTCCGCCCCGATGACCAGGATCTTTTTATCCGGATATGATTTGATTAGTTTATCTGCAAGCTCCAGACCGTATATGAAGCCGGAGCAGGCCGCTGATATATCAAAGGCCCAGGCGTTAACAGCGCCGATCTCATTCTGGACCAGGCAGGCACAGGAAGGCATGGTCTTTTCAGAGGTAATAGTGCCGACAATAATTACGGCGATATCCTCCGCCGTCACCCCGGCCATCTCCATGGCCCTGCGGGCAGCCTCGGCAGAGATCTTTGAAGTTTCTTCCCCGGGGCCGGCGATTCGCCGACAAGAGATACCGGTTCTGCTGGTTACCCACTGATCGGAGGTTTCGACCATCTTTTCCAGATCGGCATTGGTCAGTTTGTATTTAGGCAGGCAGGAGCCGGTACCTTCAATCACCCCTCTGATCATGAAACGGCTCCCTTCTGAAGATCGTCTGATTCGGCAGCGCTATTTGCCGCCTCCAGCATATCGATGATCCGTTCATTCACCTTGTTATCAACCGCGCCGGCCGCCACGAATATCGCATTCTTGATCGCCACAGCGTTGGAGTGGCCATGGCAGACAATACCTGTGCCCTTGAGACCAAGGAGAGGCGCGCCGCCATATTCGGCATAGTCGATCCTCTTCTTGAACCGGGCAAAGGCGCCACGCGACAACAGGTAGCCGGCCTTGGCAAGCAGGCTGTTGTTGATCTCTGTGCGGAGCATTGTGGTCATTGCCTCGGCCAGTCCTTCACTGATCTTCAGACAGACATTACCGACGAAACCGTCACAGACAATGACATCAACATCGCCCTTGAAAGTGTCACTTCCTTCGATATTGCCGATATAATTGAGAGAGCTGTTGCGGAAAAGTTCATCGGTCTTGCGGACCAGAGTGTTGCCTTTACCCTGCTCCTCTCCGATACTCAAGAGCCCCACCCGGGGCCGTTTTTTGCCAATAACAACTTCGGAAAAAGCGGAGGCCATCAGGCCGAACTGAAAGAGATGTTTAGGCCGACAATCAACATTAGCCCCAACGTCCATCATTACGACCGGTTTCTTAAGGGTGGGAAAGATGCTGGCGATCCCGGGCCGAGCAATGCTCTTCAAACGCCCCAGAGAACGCACTGCGGCAGCCATCGTCGCACCGGAGTTACCCGCACTCACAACGGCGTCAACTTCGCCTGCTTTGAGCCTTTTAAAGGCCACCATAACAGAGGAGTCAGGTTTACTGCGGATCGCCTCGATAGGAGATTCGCCCATCCCCACTACTTCGGTGGTATGAACGATATTAATGCGGTCGGAGTTACCTCCTCCGCTTCCTTTGAGGATGGCGGCAAGTATTTTTTCATCACCAATGAGGGAAACGTTCAGGTCCGCTTCTGCAACGGCCTGCAGGGCCCCGGAAACTATTTCTTCCGGACCCCGATCCCCACCCATGGCGTCAAGCGCAATGTGCACCCTGTCAACCTATTCCAGAACGTCCTCATCGAGCCTGACAACTGTCCGGCCCTTGTAGGAACCACAACTGGAACAGAGACGGTGGGGCAACTTGGGCTCACCACATTCCGAACAGGTTGAAATAGTCGGACCGGTCAAGGCATGATGCGAACGACGCAGTCTGGTCCTGGAATGAGATTGCCTTCTTTTTGGTAAAGCCATTTTTTCCTCCATTTACGGGAAACATCAGTTACCCCGAATATTTTACTAGACAACAAACTATCGGCAATCCTTCGTACCAAGATTGCCCTATTTTTTTTCTTTCAGCAGTTGCTCAAGAACACTGAAAGGCGATCCACCATCATCCATCCGACAACGACACTCTTCCCTGTTCAGATCAGCGCCACAGTTCCCGCAGACCCCACGGCAATTACTCCGGCAAAGAGACTTTTGCGGTACAGCCAGAACAACCTGCTGGTAAAGTATGTCATCAACATCTATAACCGGTTCGGTCAGGAATATTACATCCATTTCATTCCGGTCTATTTCATGATCTGCCAGGGCCAGGGCCTGATCTTCTTTTTCAGGTTCCACGGCCAGCTGAAAATCGATCTTCTCAGGGAACTCAAACTCCGCCAGACAACGATCACATCCAAGAACGAAGGTCACGGATATCGATCCGGAGATCATGATCCTGCCGTCCAGGTGTGAAAAACGGATACTGGCCCGGAAATCATCTCGCAGGGTAAATTCTCGCTCCGGGAACCAGGAACAGTCATCGACATCGACCCGCAAACCTTCTTCCGGAATATCAGCAACTTGTACCTTCAACACCGCCCCTTCAGCCCAGAGAGAAAACCCTATATATAAACCGGGGAAGTATAAATTATTATCTCTTGTTGTCAAGCGATTTAACTGAGCGGTAAAAAGAGAGAAAAGCCTGGAGATACAAGCCGAAAATAGCCGCTGAAATACGATCTGCCGCTGCCGGCTGCAAGATGGCCGAGCTAGTCCGGATATTTCATGAGTGTTTTGAATGTCAAACTTAACTGTTCGTTTTTCTGTTGTTAACCTTTTGACTCGTGAAATATTCGGGCTAACTTGAGGGGCCGGACAGCCTGCGCACTACACAGCGCAGCCAACAGAGTAAAGCAACGAT
>CBDVDF010000017.1:0-11599 GCA_965372675.1 uncultured Desulfobacterales bacterium | reverse complement strand
CCTTTTTTATTTGTTGAATCGATTGGGACCACTCAAAATAGAGTGGCCCCGGCTCTTTAAAGATTCCACACTGTTCGTCTACTGTTGGCCGACGGAAACCGGTCCCATGGGATCATCTCTGGGGTCTAAACTCACTGCCCCACCGGGTGACCCCAAGCCCGAGACCGGGCCGCCAGGGTCATCTCTTGGATCCAAACCCACCTCTCTTCCCGGAGTTGATTGACTTGAGACCGGTCCGGCAGGATCGGTCTCTGGTATTTTGCCTACTTCGCTTCCTGGCGAAAGGGCTGTTGTGTTTTCGGGCGGAGGATTACCCCTAACGCTATCAGCTACCCGGTCGGCTTCTTGTTCATAAGAATCACCTGGGCTACCTATTGTCAGAGATGAACTCTCGCCGCCCGGGAGAGTTATGCCGACTTCCATGTCGTCGGGGATGGGTATATCGCCAAGTCCACCGGGCTTGATCTTTATCTGGGGAATACCTACCTGTGTTTTATGTGGTTTAAAGGCCTTGATTGGTTTCAAGACTGGAGCATTGAAATTGGCTTTTTTTCTGCTATTCCGGGGCGATTTCTGGCCAGCACCATTGGGATTGTAAGGTTTTGCAGCGGCTGCCGTCGCCGGTTGTCGAAGTGTCTGAACCGGTGTTCCAATCTTTGCCCTGGTCGACTTCTTTGGTGAGGTGGTGGTCGGTTGCGCCTGCAAGGTGTTCGCATCTTTGCTGACCGAAGCACCGTTCGCAGACGGAACGATAAAGAGCAGGGCAACAATGAGTGGTGCCAAGTAATCAACTCTGACTATTATCTTCATGATTTAGCCTCCCCGGCCTTTGTTCTCATAACAACGTCGTTGATCCTGCTAATTCATTACTATGATAAAGGTATAATAATTTAAGGGGGCCAGTCAAGGAGCTCAGATCTGTTATGGGATGGACAGTTTTCTGCTGATTCAGGCCAACGAAGGTTGAATCAGGCGGTGCTTAGATTGTCTTGTACTCTATTGGGTGTTTGATCAGGCTTTGCTTAAGGTGCAATCGATGCGCGGATTGATTTTTCATCAATGTCAGTGATGTTACTCAGTGCGGCAATTTGTCTGGTCGCATTTCCAATTATCTGTTCATACAACGACAAGACCTTATGGTCAAATCCAGGAGTATCTTCGGCTGTTAACTTGAATATCGTCATCTGATGGAGGAAGTTGTTGAGGATATGATGTGTGGACTGAATCATCGCTTTGTATATCTTGATCTTTTCCCTTTCGCTCTTCTGTAGGGCAGTATTCACCTGCAGCACTTCATTTTGGCTGTTTTGTAAATTTTCGGTAAGGCGGCAAAGTGATAATATAACGGGCGGAGCAATAAAGGTCGGGCAAAGAAATGCGACAATAAGAAGAAAATGCAGATTGGGTAGACCCGCTAATTGCCAGATGGCAGCAGAAATAAGCAGCGAACCAACTATGCAGAGGATAGAAAGAGCGGCTGTTGTCTTTGATACTCCATACTTGCTCAATAAGTTGTTAATCAAGGCAGCCCCCTCCCCTAGATTCCAATATGAGGTGTTATTGTGCACACACGATAATTCCGCGTAGAATTATTTTTCACATTATTTAACAGTAGAAATCGTGAAATAGAATGAATGAATTCATACCAAGTGATGGTTTGTTTGAAACCAACTATCACTTGGTATTTTCAAAACAAAACAAGGTTTTATTACACAAGTACAGTTGGTTAATAAAAATTTTCAAAAATGCTTGAGGGATATTCGGGCTAATATTGGATCGGGGTGATCAGCAGAATGGAAAGTCCGATCAATAACAGGCCGGAAGTGATCGTGCAGGTGGTTATTAATATCCCGCCAACATTATCGGTTATGAATATATTTTTGAATGGTCGGCTGAGATGGATCTCCAGGCCGGTGATAAAACCGATTATTGCCAGCGCAAAACTTAGCAAGGTCATTGATTGATAGTTGGACTGAAGAAGATGGCTGTTGGTCAGAAAATTATAAACGGCCGGGTATAGCAACAATAAACTGCCGAGAGTACCGGCCACGGCCAGTCGTTTTGTCCATGATTTCGGGTCGGTTGATCTGTCCATTTGTCTGTAATCCAGTCTTGTAAGTGTTTATTCATGATTTAATGACTGTATTACAGTTAATCATTGTTTCGATGAGCTAAGCAATGGGGGTTTTCCCGTAAATTAATGTAGGGGTTTACCCTACTTCCCTCCCCTGTATATCTGCTCAAATCTCTTCTGTATCGTTGTTTTTTGGCAACTCTCCTTGATTTATTTTTGGCTTGAGCAGCAGCTTCTTTTTCAAGTTAGATGTAGCCTATGCCGCTGCACTCCGGACATTCCTCTTCAGAAATAAGAAACCTGCGTACTCCTTTGAAGAAACTGATCTGACCGGTGCCGTTGCACCATTCACATATCTTGTTGGGCAATTTTAGACACCATTGGTTTCAAATAGACAATGATCAGCAACCCCCAGATCAGGCCGGTCAGGTTGGCAAGGATATCTAGTCCGGATAACTGCCGATGGGGGATGAAATGCTGGAATACTTCGATAATGATGGAGAATCCAAAAAGAAACATGATTTTGCCGACCAGTTTCCGGCCGGGCCAGTAGGCGAGATCGCATGAGAGCATCAGCAGTAAATAGCCGACGCAGTGGATGATCTTGTCGGAGAATACCTCCAGCGCATCAGGTGGTCCGGAGGTCAGGCTCAGGTAAGTTGTGGCCAGCAGGAAGATCCAGAATTGAAAGAGTCGCGCGTATCTTGTCATTCTGAAGAGGTATCTTCCTTTTCCAGTTGCCAGTTGAATTTCAAAAGATAAGGGCGGGCCAGGTAGACCGCCAGGGCGGTGATGGTTGCCGCGATAGCGATCATCGACATGATCAGATAGAATCGGTCAACACTGTACTCATCGGTTACGTAACCGCCGGTGGCAGTGGCGATCGAGCCGATGCCGAAGATCAGGAAGAAGTTGATCCCGAAACCCATTCCGTGTGAAGATTTTCTGGTGTATTTGGCAATAAGATAGTTCTGGGCCGGTTGCCAGGCATAGTAGATCAGGCTGAAAAGGCAACTGATCATCAGCAGTTTCGAGTCGGTCATGGTGCTGATAAAATAAAGGGCCGGTGCAACGATGATAAAGACGTAAAAGGGCATGAATTCAGGTTTCTTGAGCTTGTCACTGATATAACCGCCGAACCAGGCCCCGATCAGTCCCAGGGAAAGAACTGCCGTGGTGATCAGGCCCGCCATATATACCGGCTCGTCATGAATATTGATAAAATGAACCTCTCTCTGCAGGAGGGTCGGGAAAAAGGTCAGTGATCCCCGGAAGATAAAGCCCGAGAGGATACTGCCCAGAAAAAGCAGCAACAGGGCGACAGGAATGATGGTCAAGGCCGGTGAAGTTGCCGGGGCGGTTTTTAGGTCTGCTGTCTGGGCTTTCTTTGCATCGATAGCTGCAGGTTGTGGAGTATCCTTGGTTTTCGATCTGCCAAACAGACGGCGCCAGTCCAGGTCAGGTTCCTGGTCTATTTTGGCCAGATGGATCATCACCGCGAAAACTATGCCGATTAATCCGAAGATGATATAGGCGGCCCGCCAGGTGCCGAAATATTTTACGCCGTAGCTGGCCATCAGGGGGGTAAGAAAAATACCGATATTGCCCATTACCCCGTGGATCCCGAGAGCTTTGCCCTTTTTTGTTTCCACCCTTCTGGCGATCAGCGATAACCCGGCCGGATGATGAATACTGGCGAAGATACCCAGCATGGCGTAAGTGGCACCGAAAGCCACGGCTCCCGGTGAAAGACCGACCAGGATCGAAGAGATCGCCATACCGCTGACCCCGACGGTCAGCATGCGCTTGGAGCCGAATTTGTCGGAAAGATAACCGGCAGGGAAAGCCCCCAGTCCATAGAGGAAATAACCGATGGTGGCGATAATGCCGAGCTCCGTGTAACTGAGGGAAAACTCGGCGGTGATGATGATCAGCAGTGCCGGCAGCAGGGTCATGTAACCATGGGTGATGAAATGGGAGAAACTGGCCAGCCAGGTCAGTTTCTTTTCATGGGCCTGCACTATTTGCTCCTCCAGTCCACGGCCTTGTTAAGGACTGGATCTATGCGAACTTTTCCCAATTCAGCGTCGTCCTGATGGTCAAAGATCAGCTCATCGATCTTCTGGCGGTTCTTGGTGCCGAACCAGTTTCTGGGCGCCTCGACCGGAAAATCCTGGGCCTCGGCCATCGCTATATTGTATGAGCGGTTATCGTAGATATTGTTGTTTTCAAACAGCACTCCCTGGGCCTGATAAAGATAGATCCCTTTCTTGTTGCCGCTGATCTCGTTATAGGTGATCTTGACCTTGCTTTTCTCCTTGGCCCAGATCCCGAAGAACTTGTTGTCGATTATCTCGTTATGGGATATTTCGGCGTCCGAATTGCGGAAGCCGATGCCGCCCTTGTTGTTGGCAAAGAGGTTATCGGTGATCACCAGTACGGACCGTTTGCCAAACCACGGGACTTCTGGAGTTTCCTCTTCGGCCTTAAAACTGATCCCTACCCCGTTCCTGATGAATTGACTGTGGCTGATCCGGACTGAAGAGCCGTGGGCATGCACCCCGTTATAGCCGTTAATGATCCGGGCATATTCGATGATGTTGTCGTCACTGCCCAGGAAGTTGATCGCCCCCCAGTCCGCCGGTCTGGCATCAGCTTCCGCCGACATGAAGACCACGGGTTCTTTTTCGGTACCTTTAGCGATCATTCGGCCCCTGATGATCAGCTCGGCGGCCGGGTAATAGGGAGAGTCGATATCGAACATATTCTGGTCACTCTTCTCGTCTATCCGCTTGAATTTAACGGTGGTGCCAGGGGTGACCGTCAGGGTTATTCCCGGTGGTACATAGATGTCGCCGTTCAGGAGGATAATGCCGCTCCAGGTCGTGTCTTTAATCAGGGTGGACATATTGAGTTCGGTGACCTGCCGGCGGCTGCAGGCGGATATGGCGATACAGATGCTCAGCAGGATAGTCGCGATCTTCAGGGAGTGATTTTTCATTATCGGGCTCATTGGTATTGTTATGGTTAATGGGCAGAGTGTCGGTTTGCCGGGATCAATCGAGGCCGGCCTGATATTCAGGCGCGATCCCGTATCCCCGCCTCCGGTTAAGGATACCTACTGCCAGCATGATGGCAAGTCCGGCCAGGACTGCGATCTGGCCACCGACCGGGGTGCCGTCCGGGGTGCCGGCCAGGTCCCAACTCTGGGCAAGAGCGGCGCCGACCAGCATGCCCAGGACCGCGGCTCCGGCGTCATTATCGCCTTGGGCCGAGGTGATCAACTGCCGCATCGGGCAACCCCTGATCAGCACGGAACCGAGACCGACCATCATCATGCCCAGAAAGGCCCAGCCGTAACTGTCGTTGGAGCTTGGCTGGCCCTGAAGACCGAAACTGAACTGACCGGTCAACAGGCTGGCAACCAGGGCGAACATGAAGAATGAACCGAGACTGATCAACAGACCGGTCGAACGGGGGCAATTGAGGACTTCCCGGGGGCCCCAGAGGAAAATTCGGGCAATGCCGCCGGTGATACAGAATTGGGTATACTGGGCCATGCCGCCGATCAACAGGCCGATGCCCAGGGAGAGCAGCATCGGCGCCCGCAGAGCGCCGGAACCTTTAGTGCTGTTATAGACGAAGGATGGTTCGATGAATACCAGGACCAGCAGGAAGATCATCAGGCCGGGGATGAAGAGGCTGTTGCTCCGGGGTTGGGGCGATGGAGTGCCGAGCCGGAAGCCGTTTTCAATGAACTCCAGACCGATATAAATACCGGTCACCAGACCAACCAGGCCGACTATGGCCCCGATATCACCGCCGGCCAGTCTCAGGACCATTTTGACCGGACAGCCGATAAAGATGGTGCAGCCGATGATCAGAAAGAAACCGATCATAAATCGCAGCAAGGGTGAACTGCCGCCCGAAGGCACGAATTCGCGCCTGATCAGCGACAGCACAAAGGCGCCGAGGACAAAGCCAATCAGTTCCGGACGCAGATACTGCATGCGGATATTGTCGTGGAGCCCCATGGAACCGGCGATGTTCTCCATAAAACAGGAAACACAGAGGCCGGTATTGGGCGGATTGCCGTAATAGGAAAGAACAACGGCGCCGATGCCGATCGCCGCCCCCATCAGTATGAACCATCCCTTATGCATAGTTATCACCCGAAAGAATGATTAGTAGTTTCATAACTGTCTGATTATCCGCAACTTCCGGCAACTCGCCGGAGCATATAATAAAGTGTGTTCAGCTGGCCTTTGAGTTCCGGGTCGCCGGGTTTGCTTTTAAGGCCGGCAGTGATCAGTTGCCTGGCTTCTTTCAGGACCCCTTTGATCTGCTTACCCCGGAAAAGAGTTGTTTTCTTGTCGAGGAAATCAGGGTTCAGATCGATGCCTTTCCGGTATTCAAGCATGGCGGTTATCGGCTGCTGGTCATGGATATAGAGGTCGCCAAGCAGCATATATGGTCTACCGTCATAGGGATAAGCCTTGATCATCCCATCGATCAGTTCCCGCGCCGTCACCAGATTGCCGGTCGTCAGCAGGGTCTTGGTCAGCTTGATCTTGTTGTCGAACTCCGGGCTGATGATAATGACCGCCTGCCTGGCCCCTGCCCGGCCCGGTTTAGCTGGATCCGGCTCGTCGCCGGCGTGGCTGGCGATAATTATAACCCCGACCACCAGGATGATGATTATGGCAAGGGCGGTCAGCTTGTCAAGCCGGTCCATCCGGCCTAACGAGAGCCCATCTTCACAGAGCTGTTCCTCCGGGATGATCCGGCAGGATTCTTCTTCTGAATGTTGTTGCTTCTTGTCTGTCACGTTTGCTGATCCCAATAATCAGGGGGAAAGTATAGTTTGCCTTAGTGGTGCTGCTCTACAGGTCAATTCCGGCCTTGTCCGCCATCATCCACGGTCAGGTTAAGGTCGACAGTATCTTGTTCAAAAACAGCTTCTTTCACGAGAAGATAATCACTGTGGGGGGGGAAATCCTTAGCGGCGCCGAGAAAAAATTTGCCAATGGGCAGAAAAATAGCATAGGAACCGTCACTACCGGTCCAGGTTGAAAGGTAACGGGGCATCCTGCCGAAGCGCTGGCGGCTATCGGCCATTACATATGCCATGGCCACAGGGTTACCGTTCCGGTCAAGAAGATGGCCTGTAACCTTGACCACTGATTCACTGCGCTTCTGGCTGGCTCTGGCTGCCTCCTGGAGGTCCATGATCGTAAAATCATGGTTGATCTCGCCCTGCTCGGCTGGTCCGATCTCGATCGGCTCTCCAGAGTGTTTATCCTCTTTGCCGAGTGGTCCGAAGGTCGCGCCGCTGTGGCGCATGATCGCCAGGGCCCAGTATTTGCCGGGGGGAAGTTCGACCCGGAAGTTGCCGTCGCCGCCGGTCCGGTTTGAGATAAAATCTGCCGGTCTTTTGATACTCCTGGAGTCAAAAACATAGACTTCGGCGCCGCTGACCGGTCGGTTGGCGGTATCGACGATCTGGCCCCGGAAAAGGAAATTCTCTGCGGCGCCAGCCGTTATCGGTCCCAGAAGGAAGATCAAGCTCAAGGATATCAGTAAAAGTCTGCCAGTCATCTTCACTCTCCCCTGAAATCCAGTCTGAGGTCGATTTGGCGGTCAAGGATCGGCTCTAACCTGACCCTGCCAATATAGGATTCCATCCGGCCATCGAAGATCTTTTCGGCCGGGTCTCCCTTGCCCCACCAGTTGTTGGTGGCATCGACATCATCTTTATTAAAATCACCGAGCCGCATGTTATAGCGTTCATTGTTGTACAGATTGTTGCGGTATATTTTGACCCCTTTGCCGCCTTCCCTGATGAATACCCCGATCTCGTTTTCGGTTATCTCGTTCTCAAAGATCTCCATATTTCCCAGGAAGGCGCGGATGCCGATCCTGTTCTTGCTGAACAGCGATCGACTGAGCCGGATCGGGCCGCTCCGGAATCTTATGGCGATATCGTTATCGGTGAATCGACAGCCGGTGATCCGCATTGGCACGAAATGGATGTGGAGGCCGTATTCGCCATATCTGAAATCGCAGTTCTCCAGATAACTGCCGGTGGCTTTCTCCAGCCTGACCCCCAGCCAGTCGCCCGGACCTTCCTTGACGCTTGAGGTGAAGCTTATCCGCTGTTCGGGAAGACCAGCGGCCTTCAGACTGCCATAAACAAACAGACCTGCCTCTTTGGCAAATTCAGTGGTGGTGCCGGGCTTGATCGTCAGGACGCCGCCCTTTTCAACGGTGAGCTGTTTATTTACCTGGATCAAGCCGGTCCAGGTTGTCTTGGTGATGATTCTCTCGATCGGCCAGGCAAAGGCGGTCGGTGCCCGGCGGACCGGTTCATAGATGACCAGGCCCAGATCAGGGTCATCAGCATCATCATAGATTTCCTGGGCCAGATCGCTGCCTCCCCACCAGTTAACGGTGGCGTCAATGTCGGCTTTGTCTTCAATGCCGATCGCGTAAAGACCGTTGTCGGCGATGTTGTTGTCATTGATGGTGCCGGTGAAGGAGATTATGCCGATACCCCTTTCGCCGTTAGCATTGATCAGGTTTTTACTGATCACCGCCCTGGTATCCCGGAGACTGATGCCGTTTAGGCCATTACTCTGGATCGCATTGCCTTTGATCTCTATATTGTCGGCATTGCGGGCCAGAAGCCCTGATTCCAGATTGCCGCTGATAACGTTGCGATTGAAACTTCCATATACGGCGTCGGCAATGGTCAGCCCGGTACGGTTGCCGGCCAACAGGTTCTCATGCAGCAGGCTGGTCCCTTCCCTGATCCGCAGCCCGTCCCAGGTATTGTTGGCGAAAACATTGGTGTCGGCCTGGAGGTTGAGGCGGAAGAAATTTGCCCCGTTCAGATTGGCAAAGATCTCATTGTTGGAAAAGGTCACCTCGGAATCACGGGCCTGGATGCCGCTCTTGTTCGTATAGAACTGGCTGTTGGTGATCGAGACCAGCGATTCCTGGAACTGGATACCGCGATAATTATTGCGCAGGACCGTCTGATTGACCGCCACATTGGCGAAGTGAAAATGGAGGCCGCGGTAGGCATCTTCGATCTGGCAGTATTCAATGATGTTCTGGGATTGATCGCTACCGAGGATATTTATCGAATCCCAGTCGCCGATCATTGGCTCTTTTTCGGCCGAACGAAAAATTATCGGTTCTGCCGGGGTCCCCTTGGCGATCAGCTGGCCCTGGACCTGAATGCCATTCTCGCCGATACCGTCCTGGTTAGTATCATTTTTGCTGAATTCGACAACGGTGCCGGGCATGATCACCAGACGGCTCTCCGCCGGCAGACGCAGCTGGCCATCGATCCGCACCCTGCCCTTCCATTCTGTATAGCCGACCGGCAGAGCCTCATCGCGATAGGTGGCGGTAAGTGGTTTCTGCCCGGTTTGATAATTCTTGCTGGTCAGAAAAACCGGCGGGGCCACCGCGCTGAAAACATCGTTTTTGCGATTACTCTCGATCTTGCTTTTCTTGTCTCTCTCTACCTGGCCACCATTGAGGTTCATTATCCCGTAATCGTTCTCTTTGATGGTACTGGCGGCTATCTTGATCAGGGCCTCAGATCCTTGGGCCACCAGGCCATAACGGTTTTTACTGACCAGGCAATTCTGCAGCCGGGCCGTGCCGGACAGAACGGTCAGGGCCGCCTCGGCGCCATTGATCTCGGTCCCGGTGATCTCGGCTCTGCCTCCATCGATGATCAGCCCGGCCCAACGATCCTGATCGCGGCCGGAAATATTAGAGAAGCGGATCTTTGCCCCGGCAGTACCTGCGGCCTTAAGCTCGCCGCGTACCAGGATCTCGGTCTGATGGGACATATATTCCGGATCTATTCTGGTATTATCGGCAGGATGGACCTTAATGATCGTGCCAGGTTCGATAGTCAGGGTGATGCCGGGCGGGATCAGGATATCCTCCTGAAGTTCTAGCACCCCACGCCAGTTGGTATTTTCGGTAAGAATTTCAGCTGCCGCAGGAATTGCCGGAATCGTGGCGAGGAAGATCGATATGAGAATGATCGCAAATCGTGGCATATTTGTTTTCAGTTGGCTGGTGCCGGTTCTCAAGGGCGGGAAGGACTGTCTCAAGGAATCTAATCCAGAGGTAACGAACTGGTTACCTGGAAGCTTTAGACCGGTCTTTCAATTTACTTCTTCTGTTCAATAAACTTGATCTCTACCCGGCGATTCTGCTGGCGCCCTTCCGGAGATTTATTGGTAGCGACCGGTTGGTCAGGGCCAAAGCCCTTGACGGTCAGGCGTTTCGGAGAGATGTCTTTAGCGACAAAGTAATTGGCCACCGACTGGGCCCGGTCCCGGGATAAATGCAGGTTATAGGCCGCATTTCCCCGGTTGTCGGTATGGCCACCTATTTCTATTTTCTGGTCCAGGCGTCCCTTCAGGAACAAAACCCACTGGTCCAGTTCTTTGAATGACTTTTTATCTAGATGATGGCTGCCGTAGGCGAAGAAAATATTGTTCAGGGCGGCACCCTTTTCGAAACGGGGGGCGTCTTTTGTCCCCTGGACCGAGGCCTTGATCTCTTCAGGGTCCGGCACTTTGTACATGAAGATATCGATACCGCTTACTACTTCGCCAACTCCGCCGCTGACCAGCAAGGCCCTGCTGCCGTTGTCTTCTTCACTCATCACACCCGGTGGCGGACTGCCGGCGCTGAAGATCGAAGGGGTGGCGAGTCCGGTTTTTGATTTGATTCCATAGGTGCCTATATAGCTGCCGGCTCGAGGACGGGCACTGGCGATGGTTTCTCTGGCGACAAGATGGAATGGTTTGCTGGCCGGAAGCCTGAGTTGAAAAGAGCCATCCGGGCCGGTCCTGATGGAGATAAACTCAGGCCGGGGAATATTAAGACGGGATTTACCGAGCACGACTACTCCCGGGTATGGTTCACCTTTTGCATTGCGTACCACGCCATTTACGGTGAAAAACTCTTCAAGCGATTTGAAACTGTCAGGCGGGGCGCCGTTAAGTCGACCGATCTCTGCATCTTCCTGTGCCTTGACCGAAATGACGCTGAGCTCACCCTTCCTGGTGCCGGCAAAATAATACTTTTCACCTGCTCTGGGCGGACCCGGGCCGGCATTGGGGGGGCGCATCAGGATCCCGAGGTAATATTCTCCAGCTAAAAGCCTGGTCTTGAATTTTCCTTCGGAGTTGGTTCGGGACAATAATTCCGGGACCCGGCGCATGCCGTTCTCAAGAGGCGGCGGGCCTTTTTTCTTGAGGAAAAATGCCAGCATCGCAAAAGGAACCGGTTTGTCATCGACATAGACCTGGCCGTTGATGGTGCCCATTTTCTTGAGCATGTAACCGGGCAAGGCGGCTTGGGATGTCGAAGCAAACAGACAGGCAAGTAGAGTCGTTAAAAGCAGGCAGGTAAATCTCATTGGTATCAATTTCATAGAAGTGATCTGAATGTTGTCTTCTTATTATACAGAAAAAACAATAATTTTAC
>CBDVDF010000016.1:0-11657 GCA_965372675.1 uncultured Desulfobacterales bacterium | reverse complement strand
GCAACCGTCTGGTCACCAGCCTGTTCAAGAGATAGAAAAGAAATAAAAGAATGACCAGAGTGCTGACCGACGCTATTTTGATATTGAGCAGGTAAGTGCTGGAAAAACTCTGCAATTCATCTTCCAGATCTTCCAACTCCATTCGCTCTGCCTCCATCCATGCTTCGGTCAGTGGCAGGAATTCATGCTCATATTTTTCTTCGAAGACATTCTCCATTTCAGCGATGGCTTCCTCGGTTTTACCCTCCAGGTGAAACGATAGTACTTTTGCCCTGCTGGACTGGATCTCCTTGTAGACTCTATTGATATTCTGATATAACTGGACCTCGTCAGCCAGATCATTTTCATGACCATCCTCCCTGTCATGCTCATGCAAGGTGAAGGCAAACTTGCGCAATTCCAGAAAAGCTGCGTTGGCATTATCCGTCGCAGCGGACAGTTCATCATCACCGAAAAAAACAAAATCTGATAACTCATGAAGTTCCTTGTTAACTGCAATCACCAGGTCCTTGACAGCAACATGTTCCTGCTCTGCATGCCGGAGCTCATGGTTTATCTCGTTGATAGTGGAATTCAAATAATAGAAAGGGAGCAGCAACGCGGCTAAAAGGAGATAGATGACTACGGAAATTAAAAGGATGACGGAACGTATTTTCATTCTTTTGTCCTGTATAGCTAATTTTCTTTTTTAATATATCGTGCCGGTTTTGAGGGTGCTTTTCGTTTTTCTCCCCATTACTACAAAAGCATACGACAGAACAGCTGATATCCAACTTACTTGAATTCAATATGCATAATTATGCAAATCAAAACGAATCGATCTGACAATTCCCAGGCCTCGACAGTCCTGAACCAAAATATATCTGATCTTATTTAGGGGTGCTAAGCTGTCTGGTTGCGAAGAAGCTGCTCGGCCCGCCACTTATCGGCCATTACCGAAGCGATCTGGATCAACTCCAGGGGCAAGACCGGCTTCTGCAGGAAAATCAGCCGACCCAGCGGAGGGATCAGTCGGGCGATATCGAGGGGCGGCATTTCCGGGTAACCGGTGATGATAATGATATTAAGGAATGGATCGAGACGACGTAGTTCAACAGCGGTCTCAAGCCCATCGGGCCCGGGCGGCATCCGGATATCGAGAAAAGTCATCGCGTAAGGCCGCTGTTCGGACAGACTCTTTTTTACCGCATCGATCGCCTCAGTGCCCTGGGTACATCTGTCAATCTCAAAACACTCAAAGTCAGGCAGCAACTCTCGAATATTGAAAGAACCCTTCACCGCCCTTTCACTGCTGCTTCTTCTGTTTATCTGGTTTTCATCGCCGGGAGCCAGAATACTGCAATAAAGATCGAGGATATCCTTTTCATCATCAACCAGCAAGGCCCGCAACTTCACCCCTTTCTCGCTATCCATAATTATTCTCCCTGGCCAAAATACGATTGGTGCCCAGCAAAAGACTACACAGGCAGGATATTATAACTATTCGCCAAACACAACATATTGGCTCAAGATTATAGGTCTTCCTTGACTCAAAGACGACAGTAAGTATTTTAACTATGATATTATCTAAAGATATCCAGGAGCTGAACAATGGAAGATTTTGACACTATACTTGAAACATCAACAGCAATTCATGGACATATCTGCGCCGGCCAGGTGATCGGGGTCAGGATGGCCATGCTCGGCCTGGAGAGGATCGGTATCTCCGATCCCCGGGGCTTGGACCGCAAGAAGTTCTACGTGCTGGTCGAGATAGATCGCTGCGCCACTGATGCCATCCAGACCGTGACCGGCTGCAGCCTGGGCAAACGCTCGCTCAAATGGATCGATCACGGGGTGATGGCGGCTACCTTCGTCAACCTTGAAAACGGGCAGGCGATCAGGATAACCGCCAGAGAAGAATCGCGGGAGCTGTCAAAAAAGTACTGCCCGGAGATCGAAGACAAATACCAGCAACAACTGGCCGCTTACCGGATAATGCCCGAAGAAGAACTTTTTACCTTTCAGAAGGTCAAGGTCAATATCCCCCCTGAAGACATGCCGGGCCGTCCCATGAAACGTATCCAGTGCCAAAGCTGCGGGGACTGGGTCCAGGACTGCCGGGAGGTTGAAAAGGATGGCCAGTTGTTGTGCCGCTCCTGTGCCTTTGGCAGTTATTTTGAAGTTATAGATTGACTTGGAGAACTGTAAAATGCAAAAAACGATCCCGGTCGATGAAGCGGTCGGCATGGTTCTGCCCCATGATGTAACCAGAATAAGCAAGAGCGACGGCGTCAAGGGCCCCGCCTTCAGGAAAGGGCATATCATCAGGGCAGAAGACATCCCCAAACTGAAGGACCTGGGCAAGGAAAACATCTATGTCCTCGACCTGGGCCCTGATGATATCCACGAGAACGAAGCCGCAGAAATACTGGCAGTATCTCTGGCCGGTCTGGGTGCTTCGGTCAGCGGCACCCCGGTCGAAGGCAAACTAAGTATCATCGCTGAACATGACGGTCTTCTCAAGGTCGATCCAGAGGCGCTATTCCGCTTCAATCTCCTCGGAGATGTAATGTGCGCCACCCTGCACAACAACACCCCTGTCACCAAAGGCCTGCAGATAGGTGCAACCCGGCTTATCCCCCTGGTCGGTAATCGGGATCTGGTCGAAGAGGCAGCCGCTACTGCCAACGCGGTCAGTGGCGTGCTCTCGGTCCTTGAACTGCCCAGTCGGAAAGCCGGCCTGGTCATAACCGGCAACGAGGTCTTCCACGGCCGGATCAAAGATGCTTTTGAACCTGTTCTGCGTGAAAAACTTACCGCAATCGGTTCAGAGGTGATCACGGTCCGTTTTGCCCCTGATGATGTCGAGCTGATCGCGGCCGAAATAGAAGAATGTCTGGCGGCAGGCGCCGAACTCGTGATCACCAGCGGCGGAATGTCCGTAGACCCGGACGACGTAACCCGCCAAGGGATCAAGCTGGCCGGTGCTACCGACATAACTTACGGCAGCCCGGTTTTGCCCGGGGCAATGTTCCTGGTTGGTTATTTAGGAAAAGTCCCGATCCTTGGCCTGCCGGCCTGCGGCATGTTCCATCGGATCACCATCTTTGATCTCATCCTGCCCCGGATACTTTGCGGCGAAAAGATCGGCAGGGAAGAACTGGCCCGGATGGGGCACGGCGGCCTCTGCCGGCAATGCCAGACCTGCCGTTATCCGATTTGTGATTTTGGTAAATGATCTTGCCCGGAGCTCAGGGCGGAGAGATTCCATTGGAAATAAACAAGTAGATTCTTCAGGCAGATGACATTTGCCTGAAAGCAAAGATTACATCTACCTTAACTTTTGGCAGGTGCTGATTTGTATAGGGCCATATAATCTTTACTTTTACTGAGGCAAACTTCCAGGGGAACAGGACGGCACGCTGTACGTGCCGTTCCTTGTTGACCCTCTTGTTATATTTTTATGTGCTCAACTATCTTGCTATCGTTATTATCTTTTATTTTTATTTTAGAAATTACGCCAAGATGATCAGAAACTATATCTGGAAGTACTTTATATGTGACAAATTCGAATTCGTTTGAAATTAGAATAAAATCAATTCTTTTCTTTAATATTGGAAAGGTTATCTGATTATTGTTTGTAAGCTGATATATAGATAGGTCTAGCTTTTCAGCTAAAACTTTTACCGCCGAATTTTCTTCCCACTCACAATTAAAGTCTCCCATGATAATTAATGGTTTTTGCCGGGCAGACAACACATTAACCATATTTTGGACCTGTTTTTGTCTAACATCTTTTCGGGAAAAATCTAAATGAACAGATATGATGTCGGCTTCAATTTCATTGTTCATCTTGATGGACGCAGACAGAAATCCTTTAGGAAATGTAGGTGGTGATGGCTCGAATGTCACAGAGATTGGTTCATCGAGAAGTTGTTTTGACAATAATGCTGTTCCGTAGGAGAGCATCATTCCATCAACATGGGCTCCACGAACAGAATGAATATACCCCGAATTTTCTGCAAGATATTTAACATGACTAAAATTTCCACTCCAAATAGATGGGCCATCTGCTTCTTGCAGAGCGATAATGTCGGGACTTTCTCGTTTTAATAATGATGAGATATCATCAAGGTTGGATTTTATCTGCTTACTTTTTTGGAAAATTTGACTTACACCATCTTTTCTACCATGCGCAATATTTAGAGTTAATAATGTGAAGACTGTATTGTTATTAAGATCTTTGAAATGATTTTCTTCGGCTAATACCTTTTGATGTTTGAATAATGTTGGAGATGCTTTTTGTTTGCCAGCAACGTTTATCGTAAGAAAAAACGCAGAGCAAAAAATTAAAGCAATAGTTGAAGTAGTTGAAAGAAATAGTTTTTTCATTATTTTATTTTTGAATATGACGTCAAAGATGAGAGTCGAGATTATCGGAGATTAGCGGAAGGATTATGACAAAGAAAACCTGGTGATATCGGCTCGTAGTTGCGGGAACTAATTATTGACCAACAGCCAAGTCCTGACTGCAGTGCGACCGGTCCCCTTCTCACGGGCCTTGATCATAACCCTGTTCAGCCTGCGGGTCAGTTTATTGCCACCGGGTATACTTACTCGATCCCCTTCAATGGTGGCGTTCTGCCAACCCAGTTCACTTACATAGATCCTGAAACTGGATGAATCATAAAGACCCGGCTCAAGGATGGTCGCTCCATAAGATGCAGGGGAGCCACTGATCTTGCCGGGCGCTGGCGTGAGGTCGCGGGCCGGCAGATCAACTCTTTCCAGAATCTCTTCAAAGTGCTTCATGGTCGACCAGTCATTGCCAAGAATGGGTTCACGGGGCAAAAGAAAAAGATCCGAGTATTGACTGATCGAGCCAGGATCCTGGGTCATAATCGCCTCGTAGCCAAGCTTCCTGGCCTCTTCGATCACCTGCTGGTTGTGCTCACCATAAGGAATAGCGAAGAAACGGGGTCCGCTTCCCAGTTTTCTGATCATGGTCATTGAACTTTTGACCAGGTCTCCACTTATCCAGTTTCGATACTGGTCTTGGTCCATCCCGTCTGGAATATCAGCCATCCGGGCATGGGCATAGCTGTGATCCTGAATATCTACCCCGGCTTCGGCCAGTTCACCTAACTCCTGCCAGTTCATATAATCATTGAAACCTTTCTCGATCCCCTTGACGCTGATAAAGACCGTGAAAGGGAACCCGAACGATTTGAGGATCGGCCAGCCCTGTTGATAGACACTCTTGAAACCGTCATCAATAGTAATAACCACGGCTTTGGGGGGCAGAGGCTTCTTGGCAGAGATCGAATCTATGAGGTCGGCAAGAGATATTACTCGATAGTTATTGGCCAGCAGATAGGCCATCTGTTCGCGGAAACGCTCGGTACTGACATTGGTGGTGGGATACTTTGTCTCACCAAAGCGGTGGTAAATAAGGATGGTAACTTCCGGGAGAGGTTCAGCCTGTACGGGGACAGAGACAAGAAGCAGCCAGGAAAGGGCTGTAAAGATCAGTAGAAGATGATGATGGGGCAAACGATACCCCCTGGCAGCAACCATAAGCTCAGGCGGCGTCCTTTCTGGTCCGTTGGGTGAATCTGAAGACCCGGCCAGACTTATGCTGGACCGGCCTTTCGGCAAGATAGCAGTTATCGTACTGGTTGAGCTTGTTATACTGGATAAGGTCCTTGACCTCCCAGACATACTGCTCGCGACGCTGTGAATAAAAAATCAGACCTTCAACCAGCTTCAGGGGGTTCATAGTTTGACGCCTGATCCGGCGGAATTTACTGTAGGCGGGTAAGCGGTTCAGGGTCAGGATGTAGACCCTGACCGAGTCAAGGATCGAATCATAGATCGCGACCTTGTGGTTTTTACCGTCATCACGGCCTTCGGGGACCATGCCCTTTTCGCCCCAAGTCCATATCCCGAACAGATTGTTCCCTTCCCGGGCAAAACGTGAGGTTCCCCAGGAAGATTCGATCGCCGCCTGGGCCAGGATCATGCTCAGCGGCACGAGATCGACCCGCCTGGCCAGTTCGACCGCCCGAGTGGCCCGATATTTACGGGTCAGCATCAGGATATATTCGATCTCATCCGAAGTCAGCACCCTGCCCCAGACCCCGTAATCATCAGAAAAAACCAGATCAGTATAACCAGCCGGAAATCTCGCCAGAATAGCATGCAAAGCCATCTTTTCAGTCCTGACCTCCTCAAGGGCGACCAAAGCGACCGGCAGGAGGCTGTGAAAGAAGAGCTTCTTCTTGATGCCGGTATTGAAATCATTGATATTTGCCGGATAGGAAGCAAAGATCAGGGGCGAAACAGCGCCATCATTTATCTCCCAAAGCTCATTTTCTTTGAGGAGATCGATCATTTCCTCACCGGATGCGACCGTGAAATGGGAGGTGTAATCAGTTAAAAAGTCTGTGGAGGAGTTACTACCCCGGAACCCAAGGACCCCGACCAGAATGATCATGGTGACAATGAACACTCCCATGCAGGCCTGGACATTAAGGCCATCGACCTCTATATTGCCGAACAGCATGCGTCCGGCGCCGCTCCCGGCTGTAGATATAGGAGCACAATTATTGGTATCGTTATCGGACATGCGTTTATTGTTTGCAGGAGGATTTAAGGGCATGCGAAGTTTTTTGTTTAGTTGATCGAGCTACTGATCCGTTAACTTTGATTCGCTGATCCTATTTTTAAGCGGAAATGGCTTCCGCTATGCAATACCCTTGAGAGAAATGTTTAATAATTTTCTTAATTTTTCCAAAATCTTTATTATAGTTACCACGTTTCATAATAAAACTCAAACAAAAACCACTTTTACAAGAGCTAACTACTTGATCATTCGAGGAGAACAACATGTTATTTAGAGCTACCCTGACCCTTCTTTTACTGCTTTGCCCCCTGACTGCCTTTGCGGAGCAGGATACTGCCCAGAGTTCATCTTTGATCGTCATGGAGACTTCGATGGGAACTTTCAAAATTAAACTATTCGATAAAGAGGCGCCGCTGTCGGCCGAGAACTTTCGCGATTATGTAAATCAGGGCTTTTACGATGGCCTGATCTTCCACCGGGTCATCCCGCGTTTCATGGCCCAGGGCGGCGGCTTCGAACCAGGGATGAAAAAACGCAACCCCACCCGGTCATCGGTACCGAACGAGGCCAGCAATGGTTTGAAGAACAAGCGTGGCACCCTGGCAATGGCCAGGACCCGCAACATCCACAGCGCCACCAGCCAGTTCTTCGTCAACGTGGTTGACAACGTCCCTCTTGATAATCGCGGCAGCCTGCCCCACGAATTCGGTTACGCGGTTTTCGGTAAAATTGCCGAGGGTATGGATGTGATTGACAAGATCGTCAACACCCCGACCACCATGTCCGGCCAGTTTCGGAATCTCCCGAAGAAAGAGGTCATGATAATCAAGGCCTACGAAGAAAAATAAATTCCGCCTTTCAGCAGCACAACAAAGAAGCCCGCCTGGGGAAATGAACAGGCGGGCGTCTTTTTTGGGTTTTGGGCGGGGGATTTATTGCTACGCAGTAAATAGATAACAGCGTGAGAATTCAAGCTACAGGGTATCAGAATACAGGAGTCAGGATTCAGGTAAGCGAGCCTGCGAGACTCCGGAATAGAAGTAACTTTTATGGAGTGCTTTTGCTTTTCTTCTGAATCCTGAATACTGACTCCTGTATTCCCTCTTAATCACTTCTTCTTATCGCCGTCGAACAGCCCCGGTGGCGTCTCTTCCTCAGGATTCTCCCCTGCCGGTTTTGGCGTTGTCTCCGCCACTCTTCTGACCACCCGTGAAGAAACTCGCCTGCCCTTGGCGACGGCCCCTTTGACCAGGAATTCATCCAGGTTGAAATCCTCAAAATTCCGTCTGGCCCGTTTGTTGGGGGCATAGTGGGCCCGGATCCAGACCCCTTCACCAAGTTTCAGAAAGAGGACCTTGGAGCGCTTGTGCTCCTGGAACAGCCGGTACTCTTTTTCAAGAATGAACTTGGGGGTGCTGAACCTCTTAATATAGGAAAGATTCTCTTTGCCATCGCGGTAGATAACATTGAAGGTCAGTTTATCTTCAACTTTACCGACCCAGACCAGATCGTAGCCGACAAAGACCTTGTCGGCCGCGTTGACGACCTTGTAGCGGCCATCACGGCCGATCATCAGAATCTTGTCATACTCGGAGCAGGAAAAAGAATTATCCTCGTCCGCCTTGACCTGGTGGCCGAGAAAGCCACTGTCACTGTCATAACCGATAGTGAGGTTGGAGATGGCTACCTTGCGGACCTCTACTTCTCTGAAGGTCCTTATCTCTGTTTTCCTCGGGTATGCTGCGTCGTATTTATCAAGTAATTCATCGATATAGGCAATGGTGAAAAGGACCATATCCTTAAGGTCATTTTCGATCTCCTTGATCAGAACCCGGATCTCTCTGATGATCTTCTTCTTTTTGTTTATGTCATACTTGGAAATGCGCTTGATGCGGATCTCCAGCAATCTTTCGATATCCTCACGGGTAACATCCCGGAGCAGT
The DNA here is from genome assembly GCA_965372675.1 of uncultured Desulfobacterales bacterium. Classification (GTDB taxonomy): domain Bacteria; phylum Desulfobacterota; class Desulfobulbia; order Desulfobulbales; family JAGXFP01; genus JAGXFP01. The sequence goes on along the minus strand of CBDVDF010000016.1, from coordinate 3,107 downwards.
TTTTTGCGAAAAGGTTTCAGGGACTCGTCAATAGTCTCAACCACCGCTTCAAAAGTCTTACACTCTTCTATCTCTTTGTATAGCCGTTCTTCAATGAAAATCTGCTCCAGCAGGTTGGCGTGCAACTTCTCCCGGTTACGGTCAAGATCGATCAGCAGTTCCTTTTCCAGATCATCTTTCAGTTTGCCGGTGTTGTATTCAAGGACTTCGTTCACCCCGATGATCACCGGAAAGTTGTCCTTGATCACGGTGAGATTGGGGCTGATCGCTACCTCGCAATCGGTGAAAGCATAAAGGGCCCGGATGGTATCAGCGGCATAAACCCCGCGGGCCATCTTGATCTCCACCTCTACTTCCTCGGCCGTATAATCGTTGATCGACATGATCTTGATCTTGCCGGCCCGGGCGGCCTTCTCGACACTCTCGATCAGGGACTCGGTAGTCGTTGAATGAGGGATCTCCCGGATGACGATGGTCTTTTCATCCTTCTCCTCGATTACAGCCCGGCATTTGATCCGACCATTACCCTGGTTGTAGCCACTGACATCAACCAGGCCACCCTTGGGAAAATCGGGATAGATCTCAATCTCTTCGCCCTTGAGGATCTTTTTCTGGGCCTCGAGCAGTTCCTGGAAATTATGGGGCATGATCTTGGTGGCCATCCCGACGGCAATGCCTTCGGCGCCAAGCAGGAGCAGCATCGGCAGCTTGGCCGGCAGGGAGACCGGTTCCTGCATCCGACCATCATATGAATCGACGAAATCCGTGAGGTCCCGGTTAAACATGGCTGCTCGGGCCAGCGGGGTCAGACGACATTCTATATAACGGGCCGCCGAAGCATGGTCACCAGTAAAGATATTACCGAAATTGCCCTGCCGTTCGATCAGGAATTCTTTGTTGGCCAGGTTGACCAAGGCGGCAAAGATCGATTGATCACCGTGGGGGTGAAGCTTCATGCAGGCGCCGACCACGTTGGCGACCTTATGAAAACGACCGTCGTCCATATTATGGAGGGTCTGGAGGATCCGGCGCTGAACCGGCTTGAGACCATCGTCGATATTCGGGATGGCCCTCTCCCGGATCACATAGGAAGTGTAGTCCAGGAAGTTCTTATCAAACAGCTTCTGTAAGGAACCGTAGTTAGTCAGGGAGCTCATGTAATTTCTCAGGTTGTGTGGCTAAAGACTCGGTTCATCGACCAGATTAGTCATGATGTATGCTTTGCGCTCAGGGGTATTCTTGCCCATGTAAAACTCCAGAAGCATCGGCACTTCGCTGAGTTTATCGATGCTGACCTGTTGCAGACGAATATCGTCGCCGATGAATTGTTTGAATTCCTTGGGAGATATCTCCCCAAGTCCTTTGAAGCGGGTGATCTCGAACTTAAGTTTTTTCTTGGCCCGACCAGCCAGCTTCCTTTCAGCCACCTCTCTCTCTTTATCAGAATAGCAGTAGATGGTCTCTTTCTTGTTGCGAACCCGGTAGATCGGGGTCTCCATGATATAGACATGTCCCCTCTTGACCAGGGATTCGAAGTAATGCAGAAAAAAGGTCAGCAGCAGATTACGGATATGCAGGCCGTCAACATCGGCATCGGTGGCCAGAATAACCTTATCGTACCGCAGTCCGCTGATCGAATCCTCTATATTCAGGGCCCGCATGATATTGTACATCTCGTCATTCTTGTAGAGCAGGGCAAGCTGCTGCCCGAAGACGTTCATCGGTTTGCCCTTGAGCGAGAAGATCGCCTGGGTCATCGGATCACGGGCGCTGATTATCGAGCCCGAAGCCGATTGACCCTCGGTGATGAAGACCATATTCTCACGCCCGGCCTTGGACGGCTTGCCTTTGGCGGGGTGATGTTTGCAGTCCTTGAGATTGGGGATCTTCAGGGCAACCTTTCGGGCCTTGGTCTTCGCCTCTTTGCGAACCTGCTGCAGTTCTTTGCGGATCTTGGCGTTGTGCTGAATCTTCTGGATCAGGACGTCGGCAAGTTCTGTATTCTTATAGAGATAATCAACCAGGACATCCTTGACCTTGTTGACGATCCAGCCCCTGATCTCGCCATTACCAAGCTTGTTCTTGGTCTGCGACTCAAATATCGGATCCTTGATCTTGATGGCGACCGTCCCGACCACTCCGTCCCGAACATCCTCTCCGGCGAACTTCTTGCCGGCATATTCGTTGATCCCTTTGAGGATCCCCTCCCGAAAGGCGGAAAGATGGGTGCCGCCCTCATTGGTATAAGTTCCGTTAACAAAAGAGAAGTAAGACTCCCCGTAACAATCGGTATGGGAAAAGGCGAACTCCAGGGTCTTGTCCTTATAATGGATAGACTCATATATCTGGGTGCCTTCTATCTCGTTATCGAGGAGGTCGAGAAGACCGTTGGCCGAGTGAAAGTGTTCCCCGTCCAGATTAAGGATCAGGCCGGCGTTAAGATAGGCATAGCGCCAGAGCCTTTTTCTGACAAAATCGAGGTTAAAGGAAAAATCCGTGAACATCTTCCCGTTGGGGACGAAACTGACCAGAGTACCGTTCTCCTCAGAGATCTTGCCCTTTTTCTGCTCTTTTAGTTCCCCATCGACAAATTCAGCACTGGCGAATTTACCATCCCGGAAAGCCGTGACATCAAAAACACTGGAGAGGGCGTTGACCGCCTTGGTGCCGACCCCGTTAAGGCCGACCGAGAACTGGAAGACGTCGGTGTTATACTTTGCGCCGGTGTTGATGATCGAAACGCACTCGACCAACTTGCCGAGGGGAATGCCGCGACCGAAATCCCTGATGGTCACCTTCCCCTCAGGGGTCAGGGAGATATCGATCTGCTTACCCTCCCCCATGATAAACTCGTCCACGGCATTATCGACCACTTCCTTGAGCAGGATATAGATGCCGTCGTCGGGATGGGAACCGCTGCCAAGCCGGCCGATATACATGCCGGGACGCAGGCGGATGTGCTCCAGCGAACTGAGAGTTTTTATCTTGTCTTCGTTATAATCGGTCATATTCGTATAAGTTTTATTAATCCGACCCGATTTCAGCCAGTGAGATTTTTTAAGGGCGGCTGATCGCAAAACAAACAGCAGACAGACGGCCGTTTCGGA
>CBDVDF010000015.1:0-11830 GCA_965372675.1 uncultured Desulfobacterales bacterium | reverse complement strand
AAGAATGCTGCTCAACCTGACCGGGTAATATTCCTATGAGACCGATCCGGTGAAGTGACATCATAATACCGTTTACAGATCTTACAACTAATTGAAAAAAAAACCTTACAACTGCCTCATAGGCAGGTTTTGATTGGTTTTCAGACCAGCCTGACAGCCCACTCTAAAAGCTTATGTTTTGTCCTTTTAAATATCCGCCTATTAGATTATAATCCCGCACCATTGCCCAGCAAACCATACGACCGGTCTCTTCACACCCCGGTTTCCTTAGATAATCGCAAAGGAGTTTTTTTGATGAACAAGTCTCTGAAGTGGAAAACTATTCTGCTGCTTTTCATGATCGTCTTTTCAGGCGTGATCGTCATGCCCTCATTCAACAAGAACCTGCCGGACTGGTGGCAGAAATACCTGGCCCCGGAAGGATTGCGGCTGGGTCTTGATCTGCAGGGCGGCATGCACCTGGTACTGAAAGTAGATCTGGAGAAGGCCATAGAGAACACTCTTGATCTTTCCACCCAGAACCTGATCAATCAGCTGGTTGACAAGCAGGTAACCGTGGTCCGGACTCCTTCAAGCGATCCGGACCAGGTGATCCTGACCATGCCCAACACCAACGCCCTCAGCGTCGTCGAAAATGTTGTCGCGGACAGCTTTGCGGAAGACCTGATCATCAGGGTCGAGTCCGACAGCGGTTCTTTCCCGCGGATCTTCCTGAAACTCACCGAAGACAAGATCGACTTCATTAACAATAACGCGGTCAACATGGCCCTGGAGATCATCCGTAACCGGATCGATCAGTTCGGGGTTGCCGAACCGGTCATTATCCGCCAGGGCAGTGATGAGATCGTTGTCCAGCTTCCGGGCGAGAAAGATCCCGAACGGGCCCTGAACCTGATCGGCCAGACCGCCCAGCTCGAGTTCAAACTCCTTTACGAAGAGGGCGGAGTAGACCTGAACAGCTTGATCGAACAGGCCAAAGTGACCCTGATCTGGCCGGACTGGTCAGATCCAAACGACACCAGGAGCTTGAATGAGAAAGAGCAATCCTACATCATTCAGGGGGACGGCCGTCGGGAACTTAACGCGGCCCTGCAGGGGAAACTACCGGCCAATACCGAGATCTATTTTGAAAAGAATGTAACTCGCAACAACGGTCAGGAGTTCGAGACCATTACTCCGTTGCTGATCAAGAGCCCGATCATGATGACCGGCGACATGGTCCAGGATTCCAGGGCCCAGATCGGCGGCACCTTCAACGAACCATACGTCAGCCTCGACCTTACCAGCCTCGGCGGCAAGGTCTTCGGTGAGATCACCGAGAAAAACGTCAATAAACGCTTTGCCATCATCCTTGATGATATTATCAAATCATCGCCGGTGATCCGTGAACGGATCCTCGGCGGTAGCGCCCAGATCTCAGGCAGCTTCAGTTACGAGGGCGCCTCTGATCTGGCCATTGTCCTGCGGGTCGGCGCCCTGCCGGCCCCGGTGGAAATAATCCAGAACCTGACCGTCGGTGCTTCCCTTGGTCAGGATTCTATCGACAAAGGACTGATGTCCGGTCTGTTCGGCACCTTCCTGGTCTTGGTCTTTATGCTCGTTTATTACCGAACATCCGGCCTTATCGCTAACGCCGCCCTGTTATTTAACATCCTCCTGCTTTTCGCCGGTCTGGCTTCGATGAACGCCACCCTTACCCTGCCGGGTATCGCCGGGATCATCCTGTCGATCGGTATGGCGGTCGATGCCAACGTCCTGATCTTCGAGCGCATGCGTGAAGAATTCGCCATCGGCAAATCTTTGAAATCCGGGGTTGAAGGAGGTTATGACAAGGCCTTCTGGACCATCGTCGACTCCCAGGTCACCACCCTGATCACCGCCTTGGCCCTGTTCATGTTCGGTACCGGCCCAATCAAGGGTTTCGCGGTAACCCTCTCCCTGGGTGTTACTTTCAACCTGTTCACCACCCTGTTCGGAACCAGGCTGGTCTACGATATCCTCCATAAAAAACGCCTGCTCAAGCCTCTCAATTTCATGGAGATGATCAAAAGACCCAATATCGATTATATGCAGGTCAGAAAAATCACCTTTGCCATTTCCGGCGTCCTGGTCTTTATCGGCCTGCTCGCCTTTGTCCAGATCTTAAGGGGTCAGGCCAACCTGGGAGTCGACTTTTCGGGCGGCACCATTGTCCAATATAAAGCCGAGCAGCCTTTTGAGCTTGAGGAGATTCGCAAGATCCTCAGTTCCAGCGATCTGGATGGCGCCGCCCCGCAAGAGGTTGAGAACCAGAACCGGCTGATCATCAGAGTCAAAGTTCAGCAAGAGGTTGGCGACATCGGTAAACAAATAACCTCTCTGCTGGTAACCAGCATGCCGGAGGCCGGTTTTGTTATGGAAAGCCAGTCTTCGATAGGATCCTCGGTCAGCGCGGTGCTCCGCAACAAGGCCCTGCAGGCGATCTTTATTTCACTCCTAGGAGTTATCTGTTACCTGGCCTTGCGCTTCGATATCAGGTTCGGGGTCGCGGCGGCAGTGGCTACTTTGCACGACGTCGTAGTCGTCCTCGGGATCTGCTACCTGTTCAATATCGAGATCACCCTGCTGATCGTCACCGCCCTCCTGACCCTGGCCGGTTATTCATTGAACGACTCGGTGGTGGTCTTCGACCGGATCAGAGAGAATATGAACAAGTCCGGTTCGTCACGATCATTTATCGAAATCATCAACAACAGCATTAACGACGTGATCAGCCGGACCGCGGTAACCTCTCTAACCACGGCCATGGTCCTGCTCTCTCTTTTCATTCTCGGAGGAGAAGTGATCCACGACTTTTCATTCGCCCTGCTGACCGGGATCATCGTAGGAACCTACTCGTCAATATTCATTGCCAGTCCGATCTTGCATGTATGGAAAAAAAGTAAGGTAAGATGAGAGAGACAAGCCTGCCCGAAAATGTCCGCAGGCTCGGCGACAACGAGACCTTCAGGTTCAGCTGCCATCCCGGCGTTCCCTGTTTCACCGAGTGCTGCCGGCAGCTTGACCTGGCCCTGACCCCTTACGATGTTATGAGACTTAAGAGGGCTCTCGGGATCAGCAGCTCTGAATTTCTCGAAAGATACGTGCTGGTCGAAAAGAGCGGTGAAGACATCTTCCCGCAGTTGTTTCTGAGCATGGTCGACGATGGCCGGGCCAGTTGTCCCCTGGTGGGAGACCAAGGCTGTACCGTATATCAGGACCGCCCCGGCGCCTGCCGGACCTACCCGGTCGGACGAGGAGCTTATCTTGATGAGCATGGCCGCGTCGCTGATTTCCATGTTCTCCTCACCGAACCCCATTGCCAAGGCTTTGACGCCGGCCCGAAACTCTCCCTGGCCGAATGGATAGCAGACCAGGAATTGAGCAATTACAATAAGCTTAACGACGAGGTAATGAGTATTCTCCATCATCGTCGGATCAGGGAAGGCTTTCGCCCCAACGATGAGCAGCAGGAAAGATATCTAAGTGTTCTTTATGACCTTGACGCTTTCCGACAGGAGATCGATGCCAAGGACATTGAAGATCAGGAACTGCTGAGAAAAGCGATCGAAACACTCCACCATGAACTGTTCAAATGATAAAACCGGGCTGGCACCGTTTCCGGGGTTGATTGAACTGACCGACCTGCCACTGGGAATCGAGGTCACCGAGCGAATCCGGGCCGCCGCAGCCGTCTTCCATGAAGATGAAGGAGGCTGTCACGGACTCGACCATTCCTTCCGGGTCCACACCACAGCCCTGCAGATCGGCCGCCAGATGGGTGCTCGCCTTGACATACTCAGTGGTGCCTCCCTGCTCCATGACATCGGCCGCAGAGATGAAAGCAAGAGTAAAGGGCAGGTCTGCCATGCTGCCAAAGGGGCCGAACTGGCCGGGCCGATCCTGACCGGGATCGGCTTTAAAGGGGTGGATATCGAAAAGATCTGCCACTGTATCGCCACCCATCGGTTCCGCGATCAAAATCTTCCCGCTTCCCCTGAGGCAAAGATCCTTTTTGACGCAGACAAACTCGATTCCATCGGAGCCATCGGCATCGGCCGGGCTTTCCTTTTCGCCGGCCAGGTCGGCGCCAGACTCCACAATCCTAATATTGACATTCTTTCAACAGACCCCTATACCATAGAGGATACTGCCTACCGGGAGTTTCGGGTCAAACTGGGTCGGATTAAAGAGAGGATGCAAACCCCGATGGGTCGAAGGTTGGCGAATGAACGCCATCAATTCATGGTAGATTTTTTCAGCCGCCTCGAAACAGAGATCAATGGACAGGCAGAAGATGGATAAAGCAGAGGAGATCAGCCCGGCTCAGCAGGTAATGGGCTTTATCAACGAGGTTCGCAAGTACATCCTGGGGATGCTGCTGGCCATCGCCGTTGTTTCGGCAGGTTTTTATCTGCTGGCCCCAACCATTCTTACCTATTTCCAAAACCACCTCGACCAAGAGCTGGCCTTTTTCACCGTTGCCGAACCATTCCTGGCCCAGGTAAAGATGGCCCTGATCACCGCCATTTTCACCCTGATGCCGGCCATCGCCTACTGTGTATGGAAAGCTCTGGCCAGACCTTTCAAGATCCCGCCAGCCAGTATCAACTGGTTCATTCTTTTTACCTGCATCCTTTTCTACTCCGGAGCCTGGTTCTGTCATTCGGTCACCCTGCCCTTAGGGGTAAAATTCCTCTTGGAATTTCAGTCCGAACAACTGAAACCGGTCATCGCCATCAGCCGCTTCGTCAATTTCGTGGCGGTTTTCATCCTGGCCTTCGGGCTGATCTTCGAGTTACCGATATTCATGGTATTCGCCTCCCGGACCGGTCTGATACCCCGCCAGGCTTTCGAGAACAACCGCCGCTACGCCTTGCTTGCCATCAGCATAGTTGCCGCCCTACTCACCCCTACCCCTGACGTGGTCAACATGCTGCTGATGGGCGTACCTCTTTACCTGCTTTATGAGTTGGGAATAATTGTCTTGAAAATGCTGCGGATCTAGCAGTCCGGTTGCCGGCTGGCCTTTCATCTCTGCACAAAAAAAAGGCGGCCGATAAATTCTCAGACCGCCTCAGATGCTATCTTTGACTCTTTATTCAGGCCTGGACCAGAGTCTCTTTGAGCCAGGAGATAGCCTTGTCACGACACTGGAAGTTACGGCCAAACCCGATCAGCGACTCAGCAGAGGGATCTTCCAGATCCGAGCCCTCAGAGTGGGTCAGGTTAGCCATGCCCTTCAAGTTTTTCAGGTTACCATATACATCCATAGAACTATTGGTATGAAAGTAGACATTCTGCCGATTGGCCAGAACGGCAAAAGAATTCTTCTTAAATTTTTCATAAAAACCTGCCGCGACTATGGTCAGTTTCGCCCGGTCAAGTTCAACCCCGCCATCAATGATCATCTCCATGATGTTAGGTTCGATCTCTTTAAATGTTCCGAAATTCAGGTAGTCAAGTATCATACATCCCCCTTTTAAGAATTCACTGCCTGTACTCCTGTTTATTTGCGTCTAATTACCCTTAACGGTCAATGGGGATAAGTGTGTATTTTAACACTCTCCCACGGTAGGGTTTTCCCTTAGCCCGAAAACTTATCACCAACAGATTTTTTTCTGATATAATATTCTGGTTCGTAAGGTTCATGATCAGATCTCCGCTTCTTAAACAAGCTGGACCGGTAAAAGAGCAACAACAACCAGCAAGATAATCAGATGATAAAATGAGCAAAAAACTCGTACTGATCGGCGGTGGCCATGCCCATATGGTGACGCTTGCCAACCTGAACAAGTTCGTCGAGAAAGGTTATTCCGTCAAAGTGATCGGGCCCTCCGAGTACCATTATTATTCGGGGATGGGCCCCGGAATGCTCGGCACGACTTACAAGCCGGATGATATCCGTTTTGCCACCCGCAAGGTGGTAGAGGCACAGGGTGGAGAATTCATTCTTGACTCGGCGATCAGGATAGACCCGAAGAAAAGATCTGTCGAGACCATGTCGGGTCGAAAAGTTACCTACGATGTCCTTTCCTGTAATGCCGGCAGCTATGTGCCCAAGCTGGAAGTAAAGGAAGACTCCGGTAACATCTTCTCGGTCAAGCCGATCGAAAAACTCATGCAGGCCCAGCGGAAAGTCCTTGAGCGAACTGCAACCCATCAGGTCAGCATCGGCATCATCGGCGGCGGCCCTTCCTCCGCTGAAATTGCCGGCAACCTCCTGCAACTGGTTAAAAGATCCGGCGGCCAGCAGCCTAAAATAAGGATCTTCGCCGGCTCAACCTTCATGAAAAGATTTCCGAACAAGGTCAGGAAACTGGTCAGGCATTCCCTGACCAGACGCGGGGTGGATATCGTTGAGGAAGGTCGGGTCAAGCTGATCAACACCGGTAGTGTCAGCCTGGAAAGCGGCCGCAGCTTTGAAGCGGAACTGATCTTTATGGCAACCGGGGTCAAGCCGTCGCCGATCTTCAGTACATCAGGATTACCGATCGGACCGGACGGCGGCTTACTGGTCAACCATTACCTGCAATCGATCAAATATCCGGAGATATTCGGCGGCGGCGACTGCATCTATTTCCAGGAACACCCCCTGGACAAGGTGGGAGTTTACGCCGTCCGCCAGAACCCCGTTCTCTACCACAACCTGATGGCCTCTCTGGAACATGGCAGCCTGCAGCGCTTTGACCCGGGCGGCGCCTACCTGCTGATATTCAATCTTGGCGACGGCGACGGAGTACTCCACAAGTACTGGCTGACTTTCGGCGGTCGCCTCGCCTTCATCATTAAAGATTACATCGACCGCAAATTCATGCGCAGCTTTCAGGAGATTGAAAAAGAATTAAACTAATCATAGGTAGTCTGAGCCTTAATCTTCATCCCAGCAATGTTTCGGACTTAAAGTCAACGCTCAGTTCCAGAGTGTTCTCCCCGGCAAAACACCGGTAAGTAATAACGACCTTGGCCTGGGGCTTAAAACGGCTGTTCTTTTTAGTAAGCCCACGCACAAAGCATTTTTCAAAGCGCTCTCTCAACTTTTGGATGCCATACTCGTGAAATATTCTGGCTAGTCTTCATTGCAACCTATAATCGAAGAGATAATCTTGACAGCTCAACAAAAAACTGCAGGATTGATTTTATTTCTTTGAGTTACCATCTGTTTTTCGAATACTAAAAAAACCACCCTTAATACTTTGACTTTGATTGATTTGAAGTGATAGAATTTAATCAAAAGGAAGGGTCTTAACTCAAAATAAAACGGCGGCAGTCACGCAACGTAAACTTAGAAACGAGACTCCTTCTTGATCAGCAGAGCCGATACCGGCTCTGCTTTTTTTTGTCCTTCCTCCTGCAGCTCAGACATTTCTTACAGCCTACAGTTCATTGAAAATAAAATAAGTCAAAGCCTCCCGCTCTTGATCATTGGCCACAAACGGTGGCATAAACGGTCGCGCCTTACCCCGATAGCTTTCCGGGTCCTGGCCCATGGAGTTATAGATCGCTCGCATTGCTTTAGGCCTGAACTGACCGGCCAGTACTTTGATATCATTGAGTGGCCCGCCAATGGAATGACAGGGCAGACAGAGGGTGTTGAATATTTCACGACCCACCTCTGTTTTATTAGCCTCGGTGATCTGGCGCTCTACCACCCATTTAGCCGCTTTCATCACCCCCGTTTCCCGCACTCGCTCGACATCACTTTTCAGGATGGTGTTGGAGTACATATAGCCATGAATAATATATGGCCTGCGACCACCTTCACGGATAAACTCAAAAGTACCCAGATAGACAAGGCCCAAGGCCAGCATAACCACCGCCAGAGGGCGTCCGACCCGGGCCGGGATCCTGATAGCCATGACGATCCCGCCGATCAGGAGAAGCGGCGAGCAGATCATAAATCCCTTAATGAAAGGCTGGATCTGCGGCATCTGGTTAAAAATATACTCCTCCAGTTGTGGGGGCAAGGCCAGACGATACCACCAGGCCGACCCGATAAAAAGAACGAAGGGAGCGATAAGCCACTTGGCACAATAGCGCACCATATTGTCCCGAAGTTCCTGATCCTTAAGCCATGATGAGGTCACAAAGCCGAAAAGACCGGCGATCATCAGGGCCAGGAAGGTTCTGAAAAAGAGGGCCGGCCAGAAGGTGGGATTGAAGAATCCATCCCAGAAATTGCCGGTTGCCAGCCAGTCGCCCGGAGTCAACATGAAATCGACGATGCCGTTGATCACGAAGAGCGACAGCCAGGCGGCCCCGAAATAGATCCAGCCGATCAGCACATGGGTCCGGTCACTGAGGAGACCAAAAGTTTTATAGTAGACAAAGAGAGAGAGAATTTCGGTCAGAAAGAAAAGCCATTCCACCGCCCAGGCAAAAACAAAAATATGGATCAGGGTCGAAGTCGCAGCAGGATTAAGCACAGAGATAGTAAACCAGATCCCGACCCCGGTGAGGGCGCCGAGGATCATGGTAATCAGTACGAAAAACCGGGTATGCTTCTGGACATAATCGATGATCGCCCGGTTATTTTCACGGAGCCCCTTCATTTCGGTCAAGACCAGGAATAAGCCGCCACCTATGGCAAACTGGGCAATATAGACATGGATGATCGCGATCAGGGCGATTAACAGTCCGCCACCGGCAAAGCCAAGCTCCCAGACAGGATAATTCATTATTCGACCTCCATTTCAAGGCTGACTTTCCTGAACATCCACCATAACAGCCAGAGTACGGCTACCATCAGGACCAGAAATACCAGAAAAGGTGAATACTGTGAACTGACCGGCATGTCGGCCGGGTTGAAATATGGTTTGAGATAACTGATCCGGGCGATCTCGCGAGTCACAGTCATCAAAAAGACGGTCATCAGGGTCCAGCCAACCGCCTTGTAAACCTGCTCGCTCTGAGCGAAGATCATTGCAGGGATAATGGTTGCAACCGACCCTATGACGAAAAACATCAATAATTGATGCAATGGATTTTCGGGGCCGAAAACGCTTGCGGGCATAACCCCCAGAAACCAGAATCCAACTCCGAAATTAAGCATTGTCGCCGTATTAAACCAGTTACAGCCACTCTTGATCCACTGGCCGGCATCCTCACTCCCCCGACGCCGCCTGAATTCATACAGGGCCGCAACCGCAAGACCTCCCACCGCAATGGCCGACAGCACAAAGTGGAGATAGCGGGGCAAGAAGGCCGCATCACCCAGGTTCAGGAGCAGGCCGCTGCGAGACTCAAAGTATTTAAGCCAGCTCTCCGGCATCTGCATCAGGCTTATATTGTTGGTGAACAACAACGAGACAAGCAGCATTACCGCCACCGGGATACCGAGAAACAGAGCCCCTTCTCCGGTCGATCCATACTTAAGATTATAGATGTAGATAGAATAATAGCTGACGATCAGCAGGAAGACAATCGACAGCCAGTAAGTCGCCATCAGTACCGTGCTGGTATAAAAGAACTGTCCATAAAGGGTCTGGAGAAACAATAATGGCGCCACCCCCAGATTAATAGTCAGAGCGGTGGAATAGATCATGGTGCCCCCAAGGGAGCGGACCATGGGCCGGGCCGTCTCGCCCCGCATCAAAGGTGCGACAAAAGCAATGACCCCTGTGCCGAACATCACGTTCATCGCCACCAGATGCAGGAAGGTGGTTAAGGTCAGCAGGATCAGCAACCATACCCAGTCAACCGGTATGGCATCGGCAACCGGAACCAAAGCAGCAGGGTCCATGATCATTCTCCTCATTTTTTATTGTGCTTAAGAAATGCTTAATGAAAATTCTACCTGTAAATCAAAAGAGATTTCAAATTATTAATAATTTTCTTACATTAATAAATGTAGCATAACTGGAATTGACAGGTCTTCACAGGCTACAAAACAAACCGCCTCAAGAATTACCCTTTAGTTAATTTAGGAGTAATAATGTCCTCAATCCCAAAAATCATTATTCTTGCCCTCAGATTCTTTTTCTTGCTGAGCATCTTTATATTTCCCCAACCTCAAGAAACTCGCGCAAGCCATGAAGAAGTCCCGGAGACTGCCAACGAGGCCAAGATCTTCGACACTTTTACTTTCTACTGGGAAAATGATGCCTTCGCCCAAACCGACCGAGACTATTCGAACGGCCTGAAATTCACCTGGAGTACCCCATACGATATCGACCAGGATAAAGGCCATTTACCTGACTGGAGCTACCCCCTGATCAATCGCCTGCCTTTTGTTAATGACTTAAGTAACCATCGGGCGGTATCGTTCTCCATCGGTCAGATGATCTTCACCCCGGAGGACACCAGCCTGACAACTTTGGTGATCGACGATCGTCCCTATGCGGGATACCTGTATCTGGCCAGCGGTTTTCATAACCGGACCGCAAACCAGAAGAACAGCTGGGAGTTGCAGTTCGGCATCGTTGGGCCGCTGGCCTTTGGCGAAGAGACCCAGAATTTCACCCATGATCTGATAGGCAGCAAGAAAGCCGAGGGCTGGGACCATCAACTGGGCAATGAAATTGCCATAGAGATCATTTGTGAATCACAGTGGCGGTTGTTAAGCCCTGCAACCAGAGGCGGATTCAACTATGACCTGATCCCTCATATGGGATTCAGAATCGGCAATATCCAGATCTATGCCAATGCCGGGGCCGAGATCCGCTATGGCTGGAATTTGCCCCGGGATTTCGGCTCCTGTCCGATCAGGGCCGGTTGTGCAACCAACAGTGCTTTTACCACTACTCCACCGGCCAACTTCAGCAGTGGTTTAAACGGCTGGCATATTTTCGCGGCAGTTGACGGCCGGGCGATCGCCCACGATATCTTCCTGGACGGCAACAGCTTCCGGGATAGCCACAGCGTCGACCGAGAAGTTTTTGTGGCTGACCTGATGACCGGTCTGGTTGTAGATTTCGGTAACCTTAGAACAACTTACTCCTATGTCCTGCGGACCAAGCAATTTGCGACCGACAGGCACGACCACCTTTTTGGTTCGCTGACCTTTTCCTGGACCTATTGAAATCTACTGGAGACCAAAAGATCCCCGCCTAACTTTTTTCTTACTTTAGCTGCATAAATAAATAAGATATGCTGTAGAAGAGATTAGACTTTTACGGGGTTTTACAAGCAAACATACAGGTTAAGAAATGACCGAGCAAACTGAAAAGCCGCAGGAGCAGGAACTCTCTGCTGAGCCACCCGAAAAAAACGACCCGCAGGAAATTACGCCACAGGAAGACTCCTGTGACAAGACTGGTTGGCTCGAAAAAGTCATGGCCTGGATCTGGACGATACCAACTGCGGAGGACCGGGGGGCAAGAAATTTTCTGCGGGCCGCCCTCAGGATCCACATCATAGTTTTCCAGGAATTTATCAATGATAAAATCCCCCTGCGCTCCAGCGCTCTCACCTTCATCGTAGTTCTCTCTATGGTGCCGGTTCTGGCACTCGGGACCTCAATTCTCAAAGGCCTTGGAGTCGGAGGGGAAATGAGAGAGACCGCCCACTCTTTTATCGCCACCCTGGAAACCACCGCCAGAATACCGATGCCTGATCTGTTTTTACCACAAACAAGCCAGGCCCCTGCCTCCGTAGAAGCTGAAGAACCAGCCGTGGATGATGTCGAGGATATGATCCTGGAGCCCGATTCAAACATCTGGGGACAAACCGAGCCAGTTGTCAGTCCTGCCAAGCCTCCGAGCAAACCAGAACCTGTCGTCCAGACTGAAGCGCCACCTGCCGTGTCCATTACCGGCCCCCTGAACAAGGCCGTTGATCTGGTCTTCGACTATGTCGACAAAACCAACTTTGC
>CBDVDF010000014.1:0-11964 GCA_965372675.1 uncultured Desulfobacterales bacterium | reverse complement strand
GTTATCATAGTTGGTAAAGTATCAGGGTCGAGCGCTTGGTTGCTCGGCCCTGATCTGTTTTTTATGACATCCAGATATTTTCAAGAAGAGGAATTGTAGATGAAGAAGCTTATATTGATAACAGCCGTTATTGTCACGACTTTAGGCCTCGCGACGATTGCTTCTGCAACCACCATGCAGGTGCCGATGGCCAAACTGTGCGGCAGTTGTCATGAACCGGAGCCAGGGGTGATGATGGGTTTCCTCGACAATATCGCCATTAAATCCCGGACCATCCAGATGGACTTCATGTCCCACAAAGAGGTGGTTAAGTTTAACAGCTACACAGAGCTTAAGTATGTAAGATCATTCAAAGATATTAGAAACTATCTAAAAAAGGGCTTTCAGATAAATTTCATCGAAAAAGATGGCGAAAAGCTTGCCACCGAGATCATCCGATTCGACATTCTCAAGTCCATCGCCCCGGAAGAAAAACTGGCAAAGGATGAATTCAAAAAACTGCTCAGCAACCAGAACGTCAAGGTATACGATGTCAGGCCACCGCTTAAATTTAAAATGGGCCATATCCCAGGGGCGATGCCGATGCCGGCACCCGCTTTTGACAAGTTCGTCAAAAACCTGCCGGAAGACAAGACGACCCCGATCATCTTCTATGGGGTCGGTGGCTGCTTGAGCCCCACTGCGGCAATGAAGACCAAGAGTCTCGGTTATAAAGACGTGCGGATCTATTTAGGTGGCTACCCCGACTGGAGTTCCTCCGAATACGGCTTGATCGATACAAGCTGGCTGAAAACAGCAATCGATACTGGTGTCCCCCATGTCCTTATTGACCTGCGGTCCACAAAGAAAGTCGTCCGTGGCCATATCAAGGGTGCGGTGACCATCCCTATAGCGAGCCTTGAGCGGAACCGGGGACAATTCCCGACCAGGAAGAATGCGCCGATCATTTTCTACGGCCCGGCCAGTAAAAAAGCTGCCGCCAAGGTGATCTCCTGGGGCTACAGATCGGTACGGGTCCTGCCGGTCAGTTATGCAGGCTGGCAGGCTGTGGGCTACCAGATCAGTACCGGGCCAGCCGCAACTGCTCTTCATGATGTCGCAAAACCCAAACCTGGGACGATCTCGATCGAGGAATTTTCCCGGGACAGCAGATCGATGGACGGCTCAAAACTATTCCTTGATGTCAGAAATCCTGATGAACTGAGTGAGGGCAAGATCAAGGGAGCTGTCAATATCCCGGTTGACGAACTGGCCCAGCAGATCCCGCACCTGCCGGCTGACAAAGAGATCATTCTCTACTGTAATAGCGGGATCCGAGCCGAAATGGGCCATAATATCCTCAAGAAGGCCGAACGAAAGAGCCGTTATCTTGACGCCAGAATGATCTTTGACGGCGACGAGTTCAGTGGGGAAGAGAATTAGTTAAAAGATGGTTCCCGGTTCAGAGGTTCAAGGGTTGATGGTTGGTTACTGATCAAAAAGATTTCTCCTTGCACTCGAAATGACAGAGACTGAGATCGCTGCTATCCCGTCCATGTCATCTCGAAACTCTCACCATGTCATCTCAACTGAGTCCCGCGACGAGAGATCTTTCCGATGCGATACCACCAACCCTAAACCTTGAACCTCTGAACCCTGAACCTTTTTTATAACTTTTCCCTTTTCCCTTACTTGAAAGAATAAACACCATATATTATGTTTGAGGCGATCAAAAGAGTCCCATGCTTGCAGCCAGGGATCGATTATCTTTTATGGACAGGAGTTTCAGTATGATCAGACCTTTGAGCATGACCTCATTCGGACGGGGCGAGCATACAGACGGGGCCCGGACCTGGACCGCCGAGATCCGTTCCGTGAATCATCGATTCTGCGATATAAAAACCAGAATACCCCGCAAATATGCCGCCCTTGAGGAACGGATCAAGAAGATGCTCACCTCAAGCTTCAGCCGGGGGCATATTGACGTCAGTATCAGTTACAGCGGCGAAGAAGATGGCGCTGTTGTATTAAAAACCGACCTTACCCTGGCCCGACAATATCATTCCTGCCTGATGGAATTAAACGATGGACTATCCCTGGGTTCACCCCCGAACCTGGCTATGATCGCCAACTTTCGCGAAGTGATCTCCTCCCAGAACCAGGATGAAGACCTTGACGGAGTGTGGAATAACGGCATCAGTCAGGCCCTGAGTGCGGCAATTGCCGAGTGCGCCGGAATGCGGGAGACCGAGGGCGGTAACCTGAAAAAAGATCTGCAAGAAAGGCTGACCACCATCGGCCTGGCCGCCGAGAAGATCGAAAAAATGATCCCGCAACTCATCGAAGATAGAAGGTCGGCACTCGAGGGGCGGCTGAAAGATCTTCTCAATGGGATCGAGGTCGATCCGCAACGACTGGCCCAGGAAGTTGCGGTGATGATCGACAAGTCAGATGTCACTGAAGAACTGGTCCGTCTGAAAAGTCACCGCGGTCAATTTGCCAGTCTCCTTGATCTTGATGAACCGACCGGCAGGCGTCTGGATTTCCTGCTCCAGGAATTTCTCAGGGAGATAAACACCCTGGCCTCAAAGATCAGCAACTCTGAAGTCGCCCATATAGCCGTTGAACTGAAGAACGAGCTCGAGAAAATGCGGGAACAGGTCCAGAACCTGGAATAACGGAGAGACCTTATGGACCAGCGATTGATAAATATCGGTTTCGGTAACTCGGTGGTGGCCGGACGGGTCATCGCCGTTGTTCATCCGAGATCATCACCGATGAAAAAGCTCAGGGATGAAGCCCGGGACCAGAAAAAGATCATCGATGTCACCGAAGGCCGCCGAACCCGCTCAATAATCATAACCGACAGCAACCACATCATCCTCTCATCTATCCAGCCCGAGACCCTCCTTCAGCGGTTCTCCCCGGCTTCTCTCATTGACCCTCCGGCCCCGACAATAGAGGAGAAATAATGCCCACTGGTCAGCTCTTTATTGTTTCAGCCCCTTCAGGTGGTGGCAAGACCACCATTCTCAAACAGGTTATGGCAGACCTGCCTGCTCTCTCTTTCTCCGTCTCCCATACCACCAGGCCACCTCGACAAAATGAAACCGACGGGCATGATTATTATTTTACCGACCGGGCTCATTTCAAGCAAATGCGTGATCAGCAAAAATTCCTCGAATGGGCGGAAGTCCACGGCAATCTCTATGGCACCAGTCTCAACTCGGTCACCGAGCAACTTGCCGCCGGAACCGATGTCATCCTGGATATTGATGTGCAGGGAGCGCGCCAGGTCAAGGAGGCAAAAGATCTCCGGCCGATCTCTATTTTCATCATTCCTCCTTCGCTGGCCGAACTTGAACGGAGATTGACCGGCAGAGCAGCCGACCAACATGAACGTGAGGCGATCAAGCTCAGACTTGCTAATGCTATCAAAGAAATGGCCGATATCAGCCGCTATGATCACTTGATAGTCAATGACCAACTCGACGAAGCCATCGAGATGGTCAAGGGTGTTATCCTCGCAGAACGAAGCCGGGGAAGGAGAACCTTTTCCGGCCTCCCACTACCTGAAATCATTCCCGCCGGTTGAAAACCATGTCCGATTCCAGAGAGATCATCATCTGGGGTATCCACCCTGTCCTTGAAGTACTGGCTAATGCCCCGGAGCAAGTCAAAACCGTTACGGTCCGGGAGCCCGGCTCATCCAGAAAATTGCAGGAAGTAGTTGCCCTGGCCAAACAAAACCGGGTCCGGATCGAGACCGTCGCCAAAATAACCATTCCGGGAGAAAGGGAGCCGAACCATCAGGGAGTAGTGGCCAGACTCAAGCCCCCCCCTGCCGTTAACCTCACTGAATTGCTTAAAGAGGCGCCGCCGTTGCTGGTGGCCCTTGATTCGATCACCGACCCGCACAATCTGGGAGCTATAATCAGGTCGGCCGCCGCCGCCGGTGCAGCCGGGATAATTCTCCCCAAGGACCGTGCCGTCCAGATCACCGGTACCGTTGCCAAAGTGGCAGTTGGAGCTCTTGCCCACATCAAAGTCTGCCGGGTCACCAACCTGTCAAGCGCCCTGCAGGAACTGAAAGATTCCGGTTACTGGATCTTCGGAGCCGCCGGCGAAGCCCAACAGACTCTCTACCAAGCTGATTTCTCAGGCCCGGTCTGCCTGGTTATAGGTTCGGAAGGAAAGGGACTGCGGCCACTGATAAAAAAGCAATGCGATTTCCTGATCAGCATCCCGATGAATAATGAGGTTAATTCGCTTAACGCCTCGGTAGCGGCAGGGATTATGCTTTTTGAAATTGCCAGACAGAAGAATAATGACTAGTGTCGTGTCAAGCGCAGACAAGACTTAACCATCTAATAAATAATATCAGGGATCTTATTTATAATGCCCAGCAATTACCGAAAATACCGGCTGACCATCTCTTCACTTGCCGCGCTGCTTATCATTTTGATAGCCGCCGGCCCAGGACATACTTATACTTCCCTGCTCTACGAAGACTGCGTCAAAGGGAACGGTGTTGAGAAAACCGTTGAGAGAAAGATGGCGACCATTAACATCCTGGAAGTATCCGGTCCCATCACGGTAAAGGTCGCAAGCAACCAGATCGAGCAATAGGTCAGGATTACCGGAGATGAGAACATTCTGCCTCTGGTCAGCACAATAGCCCAAGGCAACCAGTTAAACATCTTCCCCACCAGACCGATATGTACCGATCTGGGAATTACTGTCGACATCTCCGTTGGCAACCTTGTCGCCTTGATCTCCTCAGGGTCGGGGAACATAACGGTCAAAGAAATAAACAACGGCAGATTCTCCCTGGTTCTGAGCAGTTCGGGAGATGTTGAACTGGCAGGTCATGCAACCCTGTCTGAGTTCGAGATCACAGGCGCAGGAGACCTTGAGGCCAGAGACCTGAAGACAAAAGGGACAACCATGCATATGTCCGGTAGCGGCGTGGCAAATGTCCATGCCTCCCAAACCTTATATGTGGACATGGTCGGTTCTGGAGATATCAATTATTTCGGCAATCCCCAGGAAGTCGTTAAAGAGATCGTCGGGATCGGTACCCTGAACAGGATAGAATAACCGGCCCGAATTTTTCAAAAATGCCGGTAAAATATTCGAGTTAGTACCCTGTAAAACATAAAGTATCGCAAGATTGCGTAGGGATTTGACGTACCAACAGATAGCGAGTTTACGAGACCTTCGAGGCGGAACTTCTGATACGTAGCAACAGCGAAGCGGTGTCTGCTACGTAACGGGAGTTGCAACGCAGTTGGTGCGTTAAATAACCAGCAGGTAGCGCAGACTCCGAGATGCGTTGGTTTAGGTTTTACAGGGTACTAATGCCCTCAGCAGCAGGTTATTTCACCCTCTATACCTCTCAAATCCATCCACCATTTGATGATCAGATAAGAGGCACAGCCCACCCCGGGGTGTACTTTGATAGCATCCACAGGGCAGTTATTGGCGCAGGCGCCGCACTCCATACAGCCATCATGGTCGATGATCATGGCCTTCTTCCCCGCCAGGGCAAAGACGTTATGCGGACAGACAATCTCACAGCTCCCGCAACCGACACAAGTATCTTCATTTAATTCGAGGCTTGAAACCCCCTCCATATATCTGAATTCTTTCATCTCAGCCTCCCAATTCGAGAAACGGCGCCGCAACCCACAGAACCAGGGCTACAATGGTCATTAACGCCTGCAGGGGAATAGCCAGGCGCATCTCCTTTTCCACCCCTGATGGAGACACATACGGGGTCGCACCGGTAAAATTCATTGCCGCATAGGAACTGATCACCAGACAGACGAGGACCTGAGCTCCGACTTCCAGGCCGGAAGCCGCTCCAAAATTGGCCGCAACCAGCCAGGCTACCGGCAACCCGACAATGAGCCCCTTGAGGTAAAAAGCCCGGAAAGGCAGCCATGGCAAAAAAGCCGGGACCAGGACCGCTCCAGATAACAGACCAGCCACGAACGGCAACGCAACCAATTGCCACCGGACCCAGGCCAGGCCGGGTGAAAATATCCCCGGGCCAATCCCTGAGAGAACCAGCAGCACGGCCAGAATGACCAGGGAAGGTTTGGCGGCCAGGGTAAGTTCTACCGGCGAAAGGGCCAGCCTTTCCGCCAGAGAGAAGGTCAAGCGGCGCATCGCCGGCCCGGCAATGCTGGAATTTGCCAGAAAAGCGGGGATATCGACCGCCCGCAAAGGACCCCAGACCACCTCGAATCCGCTCTCCCTGGTTACTTTCCGGCCATCCACCCCCGATGCTCCCAACTGAGGGACGATAAGCCGACGGTGAGTTACCACTTGCTCAAGACCAACCCGGTCGATCATCCTGAGAAGTTCATCGGTACCAAATGTTTTATGGGCCGAAGCACACCAGACATTGATCCCCCTGGTGTCAAGCACCAGCAACCAGGCATCCGTCCCGGAAAGTTCCCGTCTCAGGCTGTCAAAGCTCAGTTTATAGTTGGCCGTGACCAGAACCGGGGAATCAGCCGTAGGCTTGCCGGTACAATACAGGCCCGGAGCGATCAAATAATCATTCCGCCATAGACCCATCCTGGCCCGGACAGTTCCGACCCGGTCCCGCCAGTTCAAGCCGGTGGCAACACGGGGCACCTTGCCCACCCCACTGTCAACAAAATCATCAACAAAAGAGCACACCTTATAGCCCGGCCTTTCATGATCGGCGGATGGCGGAGCCATAGTTGTCCCGCAACAGGAAGCTTCACTCTCAGGCTGGTATATGGGGAAGGGGTTTTGATCCATAATGAAATACTAAGTGTCTGATCTACTTAAAGCTAGTGGATAACAAGAAAAGTTAAAAAGGTTCCCGGTTCAGAGGTTAAGGGGTTCAAAGGTTAAAAACCCAGGACCCTAAACTTTGAACCTCTGAACCGGTAACCCTGAACCTTTATATCTATTTATCCAATTTCTTTTTCATAAGATCAGCAAATGTACCCATGGAGGCGGAATTATCCTGGTCGGAGCGGTTGATGAAATCGCGGACCTTTTCCTGCTCACGGACTTCATTTTCAGCCTCTTTAACCGCTGTAGCCAGGGCCAGAGAAATGCGTTTCTGCTCAGGATCGACCGATTCGATCCTGACTTCGACCGTTTCACCTTCCGCGATCACTTCCCGGGGATGATTTATCCGGCGCCCACCAGCCAGGGCCGAGATGTGGATCAAGCCGTCGATCCCTTCCGCCAGAGTTACGAAGGCCCCGAAGTTGGTCAACCGCGCCACCTGACCGCTATGAAATGACCCTTCCTGGAACTTGGTGGCGACAGCCGACCAGGGATCCGGCAAGGTCTCTTTAAGGCTGAACGAGAAACGATCATTCTCCCAATCAAGTTTGATGATCGCCACTTCAACTTTCTGGTCCTTTTCCAGGTGGCTATGAATGTCTTCAACCCGCCCCCAACCGATCTCGGAAACGGGCAGCAGGCCTTCAATTCCACCAATATCGACAAAGGCCCCGAAATCCCTGATCGAGGTCACTCGGCCGATAACTACATCGCCCACCTCCAGGGTTTCCTGCAGTTCCTGCCGTTTCTCTTGCTGCTCTTTTTCAAGGAGACGACGCCGTGAAACAACGATATTGCGCCCCCCCTCCTCATACTGGGTGATCAGGAAAGAGAGACTGCGACCCGGCCATTCCTCCGGGTCCTCGATCCGCCGCAGATCCAACTGGGAATAAGGGCAGAAGGCCCTTACCGTACCGGCCAGCTTCACCTCGAATCCGCCCTTGATCTCTTTTTCGATCACTCCCTCAAGCGGAATGCCGCTGGCATAAGCCTCTTCCAGGTGAGCATTAGCGGCCGTTCCGCCGCCCAGGTTGATGGTGAAAAGCATATCGCCGTGGACGACCGAGAGGAAATAAGCCTTGAGCCGATCCCCTTCCTGGATTGAAATGTTGCCATCCTTGTCTGTAAACTCTTCCCTGGCCACATAACCTTCGCTCTTGCCGCCCACATCCAGAAAAACCCCGGCCGCACTGATCCTGATGACCGTAGCCTCCACCTGCTGGCCCGGGTCAAAACTCTCGGGAACGGCAAGGTCCCCATCCATCATCTCGGCAAAACTCTTTTCGACACCAGAATCTGACATTGTTGATTACCTGTTCAATTAAAAAGGTTTTAAGGTTCAAGGTTAAGGGGTTCAGGGTTTATGGTTTATGGTTGTTTACTAATCAAAAAGATTTCTCCTTTCACTCGAAATGACAGAAACTGAGCGCTGGTATCCCCTCTATGTCATCTCGACAGAGCCCCGCGACGAGAGATCTTTCTGATGCGATACCACCACTTTTCACTTTTAACTTTACACTTTTAACTTTACACTTTTAACTTATCAGTTCCCCCGTTTTTCCCTGCGGAAAAGAATGGGCTACTGCCTGATTATTTCAGTCCCGGACGGTGGAGTGAAATTGAAGCGATCGGCGGCCACCGGCTGATCAAGTTTGATGTTCGTAAAGGTAAGATCGGTGATACTGCCATAATGATCAATGATCCGCATTTTACTTATCATGAATTTTTTATCGAGCCAGATATAGATATAATCGACCTGAGTGTGCTGTTTTTTCGGGATCAATTTCAAATCCGGCGGCGTACCACAGCAAAATTCTTCATCAGGACCTCCAACCTCGAAATCTCGCAGAACATTACCCGTACCGGCGAAAAAAGCATAGGTGACATCCGACTGCAGATACTCCTGAGCCGGCATCACGATCATCTGCTCGGCTCCGGCAAAATACATCAACATCTGCTCACCGTCACAGATAAGTACCTGGCGATCAGGCTCTTGGTAATCCCAGCGCATCAAGCCCGGTTTCCTGATCACCAGAGTTCCCTTGCCTTCCCGGGCACGACGGCTCAACTTCATAGCGGTGGACTGGCTGAAGTCAGCGGTAAAACTTGTCGTACTGTCATAGGTAGCCTGCAACCGAGCAGCCATTTCAACAGGAGTCAGTTCAGCTGCCGACCCCATGGCCGGTAGCAACAGGACCAACCCGATAAAACATATCAATTGTGTTTTGATCATGACACTCTCGTAAAAGTCTAAATATGGCTAAGCAGCTAAGCATTGCCATTGGCTATTTCCAACTCGATCTTTCTACCGAAGATCCTGGCCGCAGTCTGGCGGGCAGCATCGGTAACATCCGAGACATAGTAACGGCTCGGCCCGCCTTCCGCCAGTTTTTCGGCAAGAGCGGGATCTTTTTCAATGAAGGCGCTCAACTCGGCCGCCACCGCCTCGGACGAATCGACCACCTTGACCCTTTTACCTATCCTCGGCTGAATGATCGCCCGCAGCAAAGGATAATGGGTACAACCAAGCACCAGGGTATCAACCTGCTTCATCCGGAGAGGATGCAGGTAATGCCGAACGATCATTCTCGTCTCGCGTTTATTCAGCCAGCCTTCCTCTACCAGAGGTACCAGGAGGGGGCATGGCGCGGAGACAACTTTAACCTTGGGAGCTGCTGCTGCGATCATCCTTTCGTATATACCGCTGCGGATAGTCGCCCGGGTCCCGATAACCCCGACCCGGCCGTTGGTCGTAGCATTCACCGCCTGTCGTACAGCCGGAGTAATTACTTCAAAGACCGGCACATCGAACTCTTCCCTGATCAGGTCGGCGGCCACACTGGCGGCCGAGTTGCAGGCGATGACGATCACCCTGGCCCCCCGCTCCACCAGGAAACGACTGTTCTCCCGGGCATACTGGATGATCTTCTCAGGACTCTTCGGTCCATAAGGAGCCCGGGCCAGATCACCGAAATATATCTGGGGATATCCGGGCAAAGCGTCTTCCACAGCCCTGGCCACGGTCATGCCACCCACCCCTGAATCAAAAACACCGATCATAGTTCATTACCTGCCGATCAGGTCGAAACCTTTCTTCATATTCATCCGTAAGGGAGTTGATAAACGCCCCCCTCCACGCACCTTATACCTGAATTTACGCAGCTGCCACTTTAAACAAAATTAAGCCAAGAGGAAAGAAGGTTTAAAAAGATGGTTCAGGGGTTCCGGGTTCCGGGTTCAGAGGTTCAATGTTTAACGGTTTATATTTTTTAACCCTGAACCTCTGAACCGGGAACATTGAACCTTCTTTAAACTTTTTAACTAAAAAATGGGGACCAGACCAAAAGGTCCGCTCCCCATATAATCTGCTGCTACTCCGCCACAGCCAAATTCTATCGACAAACTATTTTTTCTTACGCGGTCTGCCCTTTCCCGATTTTTTGCGCCTGGCGATCGCCTTCTTCAGATTCTCAGGCAGGCCTCTTGCCTTACCGGCTTTCTTGCGACGTTCGGAAAGTGACTTGGCACAAAGCGGCTGCCGCAAAGAGAATCCGTGCTTGGCCCGATATTCACGCCCGGTCAGACCGTGGGATTTGAGGTGCTTGGGAGAAAGCATCCTGAATTCCTGTCCGCATTCGATACAGATGATTTTGTTTTTCTGGATAGATCTCTCGGGAGATATAACCGGGGCACCGCCATTGCCCTCCGAGACTATACCTTCTGCAGTGTTCTTAACTTCATCAGCCTGCAGATCAAGGAGTGCCTTAAAGGTACTCTGCAACGAAAAAGTGATCTCCTCAGTGCTCATACCCTTGGAAGAACTCTGGGACTCAACGATGGCGGCGGCCATCTCTACTAATGACTTACTCATCTCAAACCTCCTTCTTATGATAATTCCTTACACTTGATCGACGATATAGTATCATTTTTGCAATAGCAAGATTTTTACAACAAAAGATAAAACAAAACAACATTTTCATTAGAAGTTAAAGTAGAACATCTGCATATAGCAACAAAATATAAATGATGATACTGAAGAGAAACAACCAATTTAATATCAAATTTTACTTGTACAAATATCCGCCAACCTGATTTGCCAGCCAACTGCCAGATCAGCCTGGAAGCAACACCTGCCAACTACAACTTCCACTATAACTACGGATTGAACGGAAGATTTAAAGGCCCGACAACTTAACTGTTCCTCAGGAAGAAGAGGCAACTACATGAGCATTTGTGAAGAAGATATATTTTGTAGTTCAGGCAAGCTAAAAGTTGAAAGGAGAAAGATGTGAGATGTACCTTGAGGGCACGAGATTCAAGGTTCAAGGTTCAAAGGTTAAAAAACATGAAGTCCTGAACCCTGAACCCTAAACCTTGAACCTTTGAACCCTTTTTACTTTCATCTAAAATTGACTTTTAAGGTGAGAGTCATTACTTTAGGGGCCGTTATAAAATTACATGGCCGTTTATAATCATTTCATTACGGCCCCTTATGCCGTTCAAACTATTGATTTCGTCATGTTATTTATTGACAACGGCTTAGTTGCCAAATAATAACCTCAGGCGACCGGGAAAACCGATCCACCGGGCCTGAACCTCAATAAAGTCAGGAGACAAGAAAAGCAATGCCCATATATGAGTATGAGTGCCAGTCATGCAATGAAGAGCTCGAGGTCTGCCAAAGCCTTTCGGAAGACCCTCTCTCGATCTGCCCTTCCTGCGACGGAGAATTGAAGAAGATCATCTCGATGAGTTCCTTCCAGCTTAAAGGCGGCGGTTGGTTCGCCGACGGCTACAGTTCACCCAAATCAACCAGTAGTGACAAAACCACCAGCCCGCCTTCCTGCCCTAAAGCTAAAGAGAAATCCTGCAGTTCCTGTTGATAGTTTTCTGCCGCTTCTAACCAAGGCCACTCCGAGTATCAACAGATACCCCGAAGGAGATATAACCCCTCAGGGGTACAAATGCCCCCCTCAGGTAGCGATAGACTCCGAGGGCGGATTAAACAGAACCCTTCTGGTGCATCCCGCATTTAACCCTGAACCTTTCATCTTTCATCTTTCCCCTCACCCCTTTCACCTTTCATCTTTCCCCTTTCACCTATCCAGGATCCACAACGATAGCCATAGCATCACCATAGCTGTAAAA
>CBDVDF010000013.1:0-11972 GCA_965372675.1 uncultured Desulfobacterales bacterium | reverse complement strand
TATATAAGCGCCGGAAACCCGGTCTCGGTACAATTTTGTTTCTTCAGGATATTCTTTCCTCTCCGCCTCTGCAACTACCTCTGCGGCCTCACCACTGACCATTACCGCCAGTTCGCTGAACACCTCCAGGGCCTCCTCGTCAGGGCTTGTAAAACTGGCCCGCAGTTCGTCCATCCCGGCCAGCAACCGCTTATACCGGAGGTAGTTCTGCTTCAGGATGAGCTTGCGGCTCACTGCTTCTTTTTCTTTTCTTTTGCGATCCTTTTTTTCAAGGGCTTTTTCTGCGGCTGTGAGCTCCTTAACCGGTTCATCAGAAAGCTCATCAAAGCCGATCACTTCGTCCTCTACCAGCCCCAGATCCACCTCTATGTTGTCGAAGAAGCGGTCAAAATATCTCCCGTAATGGAACTTGCTTATGATCTCGTATTCCATCAACCGCCCGGCAAAAATGAGATCAGGTTCCAGTTCGGCGATCGCCCGCTCAAAAGCGACCTCGTAATAGGTAGTGTCATCGACCACGACGCCGTATTGATCACGAATCCGCCGCCGGTATTCCGACTTAGATTCATCCGGCAGCTGGTTGAGTTCAAGATAGTCGACAACTTCCCGGAATTCTCCAGGGGTCTGTTTATCGCAAAGATGATAGAGGAGCCAGATAGTTGCCAGATTTTCCGAGTGCACCCCGGCCCAACTCATTGAGACCCCCTTGTAGGGACTTTTGTGATCCGGTCTCGGAAAGTACGGCAGCTTCTGATAGACAAAAACATCTCTTTCGTTATTCAGTACGTCGATATTATTCCAGCCCAGCTGCAGGGCCGCGCTATAGACCAGCGGTTTGACCACCGACCCCATCGGTCTTCTTGCCGATATGGCCCGGTTGAAATAGCGATTTTCCATGCCGCCGACCATGGCTTTGATCATCCCATCACGCATGACCAGCAGTCCGGCCTGCAGATCGGGATACTTCTCGAGAGCGAGAACGACCTTGCCGCTCTCATCGTTAACCTTGCGGACACTTACGTAAACCAGATCTCCAACCTCAAGCCTGGCCAAGAGCTTTTTGAGGTCGTTTTTTTTCGGTTCGCTCCAGCGATTCTTCTCATACTTCACCAACGGCACAACCAGGTTCATCAGGCCCTTCCGGTCTATATATGCATCCGGCTCCGCCTCTGAATAGTCTGAGAATGATACTCCGACCATTGGTCCCGGCTCTTCTTCAATGGTGACGATCCTGCCAAAATGAAAAGAACCGGGTCTTTTGGCCCGCACCCTCTTTCTGGTCAGTTCCAGATATTGATCCTGGACGGTTTCCCGCTCATACCCTCTTAATCTGACATCAAGACGGGAAAGTTCCTTGCGCAGGTCAATAAAACTCCCCTCCTGCAGATTCTTTTCGATACTGGTCGTGATCTTGATCCCGGAAGTGGCAACGTTGTCGATCCCATGCTCCCGGAGAGCATCAACGATCTCCGGTTCACTCATTGCCTCCTTGACCATATCCATGGTCGTATTCAACGAGAAATACATCTTGCCCTGCAAAAAGGGCACACCCTGATTAATGCTCTTGACGTAAGTGCCTTCATCGATCAGGTCATTTTTATACATCTGCCCCAGCACATACCTGACCCGCTGGTTCGACCTTTTTACCGCTTTTGCCTTCCTCTCCTCATCTGCTTTAATAAAGGGATTGTAGTAATTTGGTCGCTTGACACTGCCGGCGATGAAGGCGCACTCCAGGAGGTCCAGCTCAGTAACGTCCTTGTCGAAAAAATACCTGGCGGCTACTCCCAGACCGCGGCCATTACCGCTGACGTAGAACTGGTTGGCATAGAACTCGAGGATCTTTTCCTTGGGATAATGATATTCAAGACGCAGGGCGAACAGCAATTCCTTTAGCTTCGAGATCAGAGAACGGTTTTTCCTCTTGAACAGGTTCTTGGCAGTCTGCTGGGTTATGGTGCTACCGCCCTGCACCACTCGACCGGCCCGGATATTGGCCCACATAGCCCGAAGGACACCGAGCGGATCAATTCCGTGGTGGCTGAAAAAATTGCTGTCCTCAGCCGCGACTATGCCGTTGATGAAATCAGTGGGAATATTGTCGTAGGGGATATACTGACGATGGGAGGTTTCGAAAAAGACCCCGATCTTCTCTTTGCCGCCGCTGTAATAAACCGGGCTCTCCACCGCCAGGATCTTGTCGATGTTGCCCTGCCGGATATCGTCGCCAGGAGAGAAAACCACCAGCCAGGCGAAAAACACCACCCCGGCCAACCCTCCGATCGATCCAAGTCCCAACAGCAAAAAGAAAAGTCTTCTTAACATGATATCCCGTTGATCACAGACACCGGATTCGATACCCGCATACTATTTATAAAGAAAGGCCCTGACTTCAGCGAATTTTTTTTGACAATCGTGCCATAATTCACAATTTTCTTAACAAAATCAAGTTGTACCTTTTTGTTTGCATCTGCCGGACTTGTAAGTTAAAAACGGTCTCAATGAATGTGAAGCCGAGAGGCCACCAACTTACAGCCTGTCTTTGATTAATGATCGACCAGTTTGCTCAACGATGCATTGGGGACCATAGCTAAACAAAAGTCAGACAACCAATATCTCTGGAAATAGCTAATATATATTGTTATAACGCAAAAATGAAAGATTTCTCAGCCTCAAAAACAAACTACCGTACCCGATCTTCGAGTGATCTGCTCGCGGCGATCCTGATGATCTTCGCAGGTCTGCTGGTCTCACACTGCAGTCCGACCCTGCAAAAAACCTCCGCGCCAACTCCCGGGGATCAAGATGTAGCAATATATTCAGATTCCTTCGAAGCTTTTCTGGCCGAAAACATGGCCGGCGACGAGGAGGACGAGGACTCCCTGGCAGAGGTGGAGGCCAGTGAACTTGAACCCCTGGCCGACGAGGAGATCCCGCTGCCCGAACCCGAGGAGCTCGCCTCCATTGAACTCACTCCTGTACAGGCGGACCCGGACAAACCCGCTATCGAGTATGACTTTCCGATAGTCATCAACGCCGAAGTAGAATTTTTCCTCAACAAATTTCAGCACGGCCAGAGAAAAATATTCCGCAAATGGCTGGAACGCTCCGGCC
Organism: uncultured Desulfobacterales bacterium; assembly: GCA_965372675.1. Classification (GTDB taxonomy): domain Bacteria; phylum Desulfobacterota; class Desulfobulbia; order Desulfobulbales; family JAGXFP01; genus JAGXFP01. The sequence continues at coordinate 8,858 of CBDVDF010000013.1, read as the reverse complement.
GCTACCTGCCAATGATCCAGGCAGAGCTGAAGAAAGCCAATATGCCCCTGGATCTGGCCTACCTGCCGATGATCGAAAGCGGCTATCGCCTCACCGCCTATTCAAGGGCCAGAGCGGTCGGTCCCTGGCAGTTCATGCGCGGCACCGGCAGATTTTACAAGCTGACGATCAACAGCTATGTTGACGAAAGAAGAGACCCGATCAAATCAACCAAAGCGGCGATCAAGTTCCTTTCTGACCTTTACAAACGATTCGACTCCTGGCCGCTGGCGGTGGCCGGCTATAATGCCGGGGGCGGCAGGATCAACCGGGCAATCAGGAAGACCGGTTCCCGGGACTTCTGGGAACTGATCAAAAGTAATCACCTGAAGAGGGAAACCAAATATTATGTCCCGAAACTGATCGCGGCGATAATTATCGCCAGAGATCCGGAAAGATACGGTTTTACAGACATTGAGTATGACGAGCCCCTGGCTTTTGAGACCCTGCCGGTGCCACGCTGGACGACGATGCAGGCTGTCGCCCTGGCCGGCGATGAGACGCTTGAAGATATCCGCAACCTGAACCGCCAGTTGCGCCGGGCGATCACCCCTCCCGGCAGAGGGGCCTATACGATCAAGGTTCCGGTCGGCAAAAAAGAACTGGTCGCCAAAAACCTGCCCCGGGTGAGAGCAACTGTCGCGACTGGCTACAAAACCCATGTGATTAAGAAGGGAGATACGGTTTCCCGGATCTGTCGAAAATACAATATCAGCACGAAAACCCTGCTGAAGGCCAACAACCTGCGAAGCACCATGCTGAGAGCCGGCCATCGACTGAGAATCCCCTACAAGACGACATCCTTTAAACTTGTCTCCGCGAGTGAAATGGCCACCAGTCTGGCTCCGGCCGAGATGAGCCAGGAAAACCTTATCGTCCACAAGATCCGGCCCGGCGAAACCATCTCCGAACTGGCCAGGTTATATAATGTCCCAGCCTACATGATCGCCGCCTGGAACGGTTTGGAAAACCTGCATCAGATCCGGGCCGGCCAGCAGCTCGATCTCTACCTGCAGGACCTTGATGATGGCGAGCGCCAACGTCTGGCTGCGGTGAAGAAAAAATCAAACCCCATCGTTATTAACCGGGCTGAAGTCGATGCAGACGCCGTTAAAGACAATACCCGCCTCACCTATTACCGGGTAAGGGGTGGTGACTCCCTGTGGACCATCGCCAGACAATTCCAGACCACCCCGGAAAAGATCCGGCGCTGGAACAGTATCGAAGGCAACAAGATCTTCCCGGGTCGCCGCCTGCTACTCAAAATAGACAGCGATATCGACGCCTGACCTCCCCGGTACGACTTCAATCAGACCAATAACCGCGAAGTATTACTTATTCCCGGGAAAAGTCTGAAAATCCCTCTGGAAGCAGCATATGGAAATTAAAGGCAAATTCGCCCTGGTGCTTGGCGGTGGCAAAGGCCTCGGCAAAGAGATCGCCTTGGATCTGGCCGGCCGCGGCGTCACCGTGGCGATCAGTTATTTTGACTGGCCGGAGGAGTCAACTGCCACCTGTCGGCAACTGGCCGGACTCGGGGGCGATCACCTGTCGATCAGAGCCGACCTGCGAATTCCGACCGAGGTTGAAATTCTGGTCAACAAAGTCCGCGAGAAATTCGGCCGACTTGACATCCTGATCAACAATATAGAACGGGGCGGCATGCCGGTAGTCCACGGCGAATACACATCAGAACAGTGGGATCTGGAACAAGACACTACTTTGAAGGCCAAGAGGTGGGTTTTCAACCAGACCTTACCGCTGCTGAAGAGCTCCGGCAAAGGGGCGGTGATAAACATCTCTTCGATCTCAGCCCTGGTTGGGCGCAGCGGCCCGGCCGGACTGATCTTTAATGACGGCTACAGCGCCGCCAACCGGGCCATCTCCCTCTTAACAGAAAGTTGGGCCCGGCAGGGAGCCCCTGAAGTCAGGGTAAACGAGTTAATGCTGGGTTTTTTCGAGACCAGACACGCCCAGGGCACGAGGGGCTGGGAGCTGCTTTCAGAAGAGGAAAAGAAAGCTATTGTTGATCATACTCTGGCCGGCAGGACCGGCCGCGCCGAAGATGTGCTGCAGGCAGTCAGGTTCCTGCTCTCAGATGCCGACTACATGACCGGCGCCACCCTCCGTCTGGACGGCGGCTACCTGCTGGGCGGCGACAAGGTCCCGCCCATGCCCCAGGGAGTAGAGTAACACTCACTTTTTGGCAAGCCCTTTGAGAATATCCTCAACCACCCACACCGGGATATGGCTGAAGGCATATTCAACCGCCGCTTCCTTGGCTTCCCCCGTATCGGTCTTGGTTATCCCAAGATCAGCCATTATCTCGGCCGTATCAAACCAGCAGAGCTCTCTGCCGTCGGCATCGTAAACGGTCATGACCCGCCGGTTATCTTCGTGCAAATGCTCCTCGTCGACTATCTCGCCAACTATTTTCTTGGCAACCTCATACGGCACAAATTTGATTTCTTCTTCAGACACCTTACAACCTCCTATCCTTAAATAATTCTCTCTCAAATTAACTTCTGATTGCCAGCCCGTCTCAGACAATTTACCTGTTATATCAAGTAATTACAACACACCTTGTTTGATGGCTAAAACTTAGTGCTAATCACAAATAAACTTGATTCGTAAAAAAACAATCTCATCAATTGTGTGATGGCTAAATAAAAAGTTGCTATACGCCCCGAAGGAGATAGCGAAGACTTCGAGTGCCCCCTTCAAGAGGGGATTAAACAGAACCCTTGAAGTGCGAAGTAGAGCAGCTTTTCGAAGTCGAAGTTTATACCCTCAACGGGCACCTGGTACCCCCCTGAGGGGTGCTTATCTACGACGCCATCGCCATCGCTATCAAGTTTCAGGGACAAACAGACGATGGTACAAGTTCTGGGCATACCGATCCGACATGCCGGCGATAAAATCGCAGACCTGCCTTTCCGGCGAAGAAGCATCGCCAACTCCACCCATTTCCTCCTCCAGAGAGTCCTGGTTCTCCAGGAAGTAATTGAACAGGTCACATAATATTTTCCGGGACTTGACGAACTCGTTATGAACCTGCGGCGACCGGTAAACCTTATGGAAGAGGAACTCGCGCAGCAGATGCATAGCCTTCTCGACCCGGGGCTCCACTGAGAAACTGAGTTGCTCACCCTTACCATCATCTACCGGCACAGTACTGGAGATCACTCCTTCCACCATGGTCATTATGCGCCTGGAATGGGTGCGGCCCATTACCCGGTGACACTCATCTGGCACATCATCCTCACTGATGACCCTGCTCTGGATGGCATCATCGAGATCATGGCTGAGATAAGCGATAATATCGGCATAACGGACCAGACAACCCTCGGCGGACTCCGGCAGCCCCTGGCTGTCGGCCGGGATCACTTCCCCGTAGCCTTTGGAATGTTTGGCAATACCGTCCCTGACCTCGTAGGTCAGGTTCAGGCCACTACCACTGTTCTCCAGGACATCGACCACCCGTAATGACTGCCGATAATGGGAAAAACCACCCGGCACCAGTTCATTAAGGACCGTCTCGCCGGCATGGCCGAAAGGGGTATGACCCAGATCGTGACCGAGGGCGATGGCCTCGACCAGATCCTCATTAAGGTCCATGGCCCGGGCGATGGTCCGACCTATCTCCGAAACCTCCAGGGTATGGGTAAGTCTGGTCCGGCAGTGGTCCCCGGAAGGGGCCAGGAAAACCTGGGTCTTGTGTTTCAGACAACGAAAGGCCTTCGAATAGACGATCCTGGCCCGGTCCCGTTGGAAAGCGGTGCGCAGCGGGCACTCTTCTTCCTCACGCATCCGCCCCCTGCTCTGGCTGCTCAGGCAGGCATAGGTTGAAAGAGTTTCCGCTTCCAGTTTCTCAAGTTTTTCTCTGACATTCATTTCGGGCTACCGCTTTTAGATCATTTTAAAGATGGTCATTCCTACCAAAAGCCTTCTACTAATCTATTTTCCCGGGCTTTTCAAGAACGGCCTTAAGGTTGGCCCACCAGCAACTTCTTAATCATGGAAATCCATCAATCCTGATGCGCAGTTGCTCTTAAAATGATATTATTTATTCTTTCTGCTCTCTTGCCATAAAAAACCCGGGAGTTTCCTATGGACTTTAACAGTATGCTGGCAGACCTGCAGCCGCTCAGTGACAATATATATTTTACCAGGGCCACCATCATCGTCATCTACCTTCTCCTGGCCAAGGCTGCCGACCTGCTGATCGACAAGATCCTGAGGAAACTTGCCGGCCTGACCAAAATGAGCTTTGATGACCAGCTGATCGGTTTCGCCCACAAACCGGTCTGCTGGACCATAATCTGGTTGGGAGTGATCCACGCCATTATTATCGAACCGCTACCCGTCCCCTGGAGCACCGCCCTGCCTTCGATCGCTAAAAGCATCATCCTGATGATCTGGACGATCGCCCTGGTCAAGGCCTTCAGCTGGGCGGTACAGACGAAGATCGACAGTCCCGACTCGCAGGGTAAGATAGGCAAAGACGTCCTGCTGCTGATCAAGAATGTCCTGAGGGTCATTATCATCATCTCCGGGGTCCTCTGGATGCTGACTATCTGGAAGATCAGCCTGACCCCCCTCTTCGCTTCGGCCGGGATCGCCGGCATCGCCATCGCCCTGGCCGCCAAGGACACCTTGTCCAACTTTTTCGGCGGCATCAGTATTTTCATGGACCGGACCTATAAGCTCGGCGACTACATAATTGTCGATACCGGCGAACGGGGCGAGGTGATCGAGATCGGCATTCGCTCTACCCGGATCAAGAGCAGGGATGATGTGATGATCACCATCCCCAATGCCATCCTGGCCAACTCCAAGATAATCAACGAGAGCGCCCCGGTACCGAGATTCAGGATCAGGGTTCCTTTCGGGGTGGCCTATGACAGCGATCTTGAACAGGTTGAGGCGATCATCCTGGAGATCGCCGACAACAATCCCAATGTCAGGAAATCACCGGAGCCGCGAGTGCGGTTGCGTTCCCTGGCCGACTCCTCGGTGAACTTCGAGCTGCTCTGCTGGCTGGCCCAGCCCTCAGAAAAGGGCCGCGAGATCCACGCCCTGCTGATGACCATCCACAGGGTCTTCAAGGAAAGAGGCATCACCATCCCCTTCCCGCAGAGGGATGTTCATTTGATCAGCGGCGAATCGAGCTGACCCTCATGGACAGGAAGAACGAAAGAAGATGACCCTGGATGAAAAACAGATGCGGCTGGCCCTTGATCAGGCCAAGAGGGCCCTTGAGAACGGTGAGTTTCCGGTGGGCTGTGTCATGGCCTGCAGCGAGGAAATTGTCGCCCGGGGCAAGAGATCCAAGAGCCGCGGGGAAGCAAGCAATGAGATGGACCATGCCGAGATCTCAGCCCTGCGAAGCCTTCTCGATGACCGACCGGACATAGATCCCGGCAAGGTGACGGTTTACACGACCATGGAGCCCTGTCTGATGTGTTATGTCACCATGATCCTGAACGGCATTCGCCGTTTTGTCTATGCTTACGAGGATGTGATGGGCGGCGGCACCGGCCTTAATCTTCAAAACCAGAAGCCCCTCTTCCGGGAAATGGAGGTCGAGGTGGTGCCCCATCTCTGCCGGGCCGAGAGCCTGGCGCTCTTTAAGGAATTTTTCAGTGATCCCGAAAATAACTACTGGCAGGACAGTCTGCTGGAAAAATACACCCTGGACCAGCCATGAACATCCCGTCAGCCAGAACGATCGCCTTCCGGCCGGATGAACGCAACGTCTTCCTGCATATCCTCACCGCCTGTAATCTCGCCTGCAACCATTGCTATATCAATCGCGAGCAGCATGGCAGCGAGATGATCAGCCGGGAAACCATGGCCAACTGGCTCAAAATCTTCCATGATCCGGATAAGGATACCAACCTGATCTTCCTGGGCGGAGAACCGACCATGCACCCCGATCTGGCCAGGGGCATCAAAAAAGCGAGGGAGATCGGCTATGGCTCGATCACCGTCGACACCAACGGCTATCTTTTTAATGACCTGCTGGAAAACATCTCCCCGGATGATGCAGTGATCAGCTTCTCTCTGGACGGCCCCGAAGCGTCGGTCAACGACCCGATCCGCGGTGAAGGGGTCTATGAAACCTGCACCACTAATCTGAAAAAGGCGGTGGCCATGGGTTTCAGGACCAGCCTGATCTACACGGTCAGCCGGATAAACCTGGAACACCTCAAGCGGATGCCGGAACTGCTGGCCGATTGGGGAGTGGATCGTTTCTTTATCCAGGTTATCGGTCTGCGGGGCAAATCGGCGACCGGAGCAGCCGATCTACAGCTCACACCCCGTGAGTGGCTTGAGGCGGTGCCGCCGGTCGCTGCGGCCGCGGCAGAGTTGGGGATCCCTACCACCTACCCCAAGGTCTTTCTGGACGAGGGCGAAGAATTCGAATGCGCCGGTCGGGTGACCGAAAACTACTTCGTCTTCCCGAACGGTCGGGTCTACCGCTGTCCACTATGCGAGGACCATCCGATCCATTCCCTGGAGATCAGAGATAACCATCTGGTGAAAAGAGCAGGCCTCAATGAAGATCGCTTCTTCGAGCTTGATATCCCGGAGGGATGTGTGATGAACCGCCTGCTGCAGCCAGGCAATATTACTTACGATCCCGAGGGCCGACCACACCACCGCATTTCCTGCTGCCTGCTCAAACAAAAAGTCACTTGAGACCAATCGTTCCCCATCTTCCTCCTTACCCGCCCCCTTCTTTCGATAGTTGTAGGTTGGGTTGAAGAATGAAACCCAACGAATAATTAATTGCAAAGACGCGATCTTGGGTTACTGCCTGATCAAGCAATTGATTTCATAAACCTGAATCCGTAAACGACTGATAAAATTCAGAACCAAATAAAAGCCAAGGGCTGGCTTGCCATCCTTATTTTTTATTTTCCACATAGAATTAGCTTATCCCCAACCATTTGTGATAGCATATTACATTCACTTTTTTGGGGGAGAGAGAGAATTGGATAAGCAAAAAAGCATTTGTCGTTTATTGGTAACTTTCCTGGCGCTGCTGATCAGCCTTTCCTTCGCTGTCACCGTCCAGGCCGATCATCTAACAACTCCCCCCAGACATATTCTCAAATCCGCCAGCGAACTTGATTACCCACCGTTTGCCCTGGTCCGACCGGACGGTAGCGCCGATGGCTTTTCAGTGGAGTTGCTGAAAGCCGTTACCGGAGCCGTACATCTGGAGGTTGATCTTACAGTTGGCCCCTGGCATGAGATCAAACAGGAACTGGCCGAGGGCCGTCTTGATCTCCTGCCGCTGGTCGGTTATTCCCCGGAGCGTGATAAGCTCTATGATTTCACCGCGCCCTATTTCCGGATGCATGGGGATGTCTTTGTCCGTCGTGGAGATGAAGCTTCGATCCATAGCCTGGCGGATCTGCGCAACAAAAAGATCATGGTAATGCGTGATGATAGCGCCCACGAATATTTAGTCCGAAAGCAACTAGCCGCCAACTTGATCCTGACCGACAGTTTTGAGGAGGCGCTGAAAATGCTCTCCGCCGGCCAACATGATGCCGTTGTGAGCCAGGAGCTGGTGGGCTTACATCTTATCAAGAAGCTGGGCCTTACCAATATTGTCGGCGTCCACTCTATCAAAATAATTGGCCTGGACCACTCTTCCAACCAACTATTGCCGGGGTTTGAACAGAAATTCAGTATGGCGGTGCGTCAAGGCGATGCTGAACTGCTGGCCCATCTGAACGAAGGGCTGGCCCTGGTAATTGCCGATGGGACTTTTAGCCGGTTACAGGAAAAATGGTTTGCCCCGGTCTTTCCGGCCCCGCCCGTTTCCACGGCACACATTATCAGGTATACGATTTATATCCTCGGGCCATTTCTGCTCCTTCTGGCCCTTGCCAGCGCCTGGTTTCTTAGAAGGGAGGTGGCGCGTAAAACTCGAGATTTGCAGAGAGAGATCGAAAAGCAGCAACAGGCGGAAAAACTATTACAGGTAAGTGAAGAACGGTTCCGGGAGCTTTTTGACAATATGAGCAGTGGCGTTGCCATCTATGAAGTGGTCGATGACGGTGAGGATTTTCTGTTTAAGGACATGAACCACACCGGCCTAAGATTAAGCCCGGTCAGCCGAGCTGAACTGCTCGGCAATAGTGTCCAGAAAATATTCCCAGGTATCAAGGAACTGGGACTGCTGGAGGTTTTGCGGCGGGTATGGAAGACCGGAATCCCGGAATTTTACCCCTGCGGTAAATATCAGGATAATGAGTGGTCCTTCTGGGTGGAAAACCATGTCTACAAACTTCCCTCGGGTGAAATAGTAGCGATCTATGATGACGTCACGGACCGCAAGAAAGCCGAGATTGAACTGCTCAGAAGCCAGGATGAATGGAAGAAAACCTTTGACGCCATGAGCGATATTATAACGATCCAGGACAAGGATATGAAAATTCTCCGGGCCAACAAGGCGGCCCGTGATTTCTTCGGGGTCAAACCGGGGGAACTGACCGGTAAACATTGCTACGAAATATTCCGGGGAGAAGATCAGCCCTGTCCACAATGTCCGGAACTTGAGACAATTGCCGATTGCACTGCCCATTCCGGAATAATAAAACATGAAAAACTGGGCAAAACCTTTCATGTCTCAAGCGCCCCCATTTTCGAGGAAAATGGCGAGATCAAATACATCGTTCATGTTGCCAAGGACATAACCGAACAGAAAAAACTCGAAGAAGAGCTTTTCCAGTCCCATAAGATGGAGGCGATCGGCACCCTGGCCGGCGGCATTGCCCATGATTTCAACAATATTCTCT
>CBDVDF010000012.1:0-12060 GCA_965372675.1 uncultured Desulfobacterales bacterium | reverse complement strand
TGATCCAACATGAGATCGCCAGGGAAGCCAAGAAATAAGCAGGTCCGGTTCTAAACCAAAGACTCCTACTGACCCAGAGCGTATTTTACCTGAAACAGCTGATAGGCGATCGGTTCGGTGTTTTGGTAGCCTATTCTTTTTCTCCTCGCTTCATCCAGAAGATGATAACTGACCGTAACCTCCAGGGTGGCTTCTCTTGCTCCGGGGGATTTTCCCCAGCCAAAGGTGTAGGTCCGCGGCTCGTTTCTCGGTAAGCGGTTGTCCCGGAGATCAACGATAAAAGGTCGCCAGATTATCGTCCGCTTCAGTTTGTGGGTTTTTGCTTTAAGGATCTCCCCATCCTTGGCCCTGATGATGAATTCCACCGTCAGGTGCCGGTCCGGCGTACCGGTCGGCAGGTAATGGTCGGTCCCGGTATTCGTTAAGATCAGGGTGGTACTGCCGCCGGCCCCGGATTTATGGTTGATATGGGATTTGATCTTAAGCGCCTTCCGGACCATTTTCCGGTCATGCCCGCCCCGCCAGAGATGCATTCTGCCCCGGCGGGGTCGAGAACCTCTAGCCAGGGGTCTTTCGGTAACCGGCATATGGCAGCCGGCACAGCTGGCGGTCGGATTCTCTCCTGCCTTGATCTCGGCCACGGTACCGCAGGGCGGGATCCGGTAGAAGGTATCCCAGAGATCCCCCGAAACAACATGGCATTTCCGGCAAACCCCGATGCCTTCGGCCAGGCTCTTGTCCTGTCTGGTCGAGTGGGGAGCATCGGTGTCGCCATAGGGCCCGACAATAACGCCATCCCGGACATGACAAACCACGCAGGTCACCCCTTCCTGTTGTAATTCCCGATTAAAGTCGGGGTTTGCTTTGGTGATCGGTTTAAAGCGCGCTTTATCTTTAAAGCCAAGGACCAGGTTTTCCTGTTGGTCCCTTAAAGGGATATGGCAGTTAAGGCAGATCTGCTGGGATCCGTCAAAGACCATGTCCGCCTGATAATAGGGATCTGTCCAGGCCTGGGCGTGCATACTCTCCTGCCACTCCTGGTAAATAGCCGTATGGCATTCACCACACTCACTGGCCAGGAGTGTTTTCAGACCGGCAGGAACCGTCATCTCCATCGGCAGGGCGAATTGATCACTGACCACGAAAATATTTATTGGCCGCAGCATCCGCCAGGCCATAAAGATCGTGAGCAGCCCGATCACGATCAGGAGCACTTTATTGCGAGCTGAAAGTTTCATAAGGTCAGTTTAAGCTTGTCGTGCCTGAATGGTCAATGAAGTCGGATCAGCGGTTTAAATGGCTATTGCTACCTAAAATCATATCCTTTATTCTTAGTCTACTATGTTAGAACGATTCATTTCTTATTTTGTCAGCCGTCATTTGTTGACCAACCTTCTTTTCATCACGATACTGATCGGCGGTATCTTGAGCTGGCCCAACATCAAGAAGGAAGAGTTGCCTGATGTTACATTTGATTTTGTCCGAATCTCCGCCACCTACCCCGGTGCAACTGCAGAAGAAGTTGAGCATTTCGTCACCAAGGAAATAGAAGAAGTTCTCGAAGGACTCGACGGTATCTACCGGATTACCAGTACAGCGAGCCAGGAAAGTACCCGCGTCATGGTGGAACTCGAGAAGGATTATCCTGACAAGAACGAGGCGATCAGCGAGATCAGAAACGCGGTACTGGATGCCAACCTTCCCGATGAGATCAGAGCCGACCCCCGGGTTCGTGTTTTCAAGACCTCCCGTAAGGCGATCCTCGATGTGGCGCTGATCCATACCGGCACCCATCTCCTCAGCACCACCGAGCGGCAACTTCTCCAGGAGTATGCCCTGGCCCTTGAAACCCAGCTCTTGAGCCTGCCCCAGGTGAACAGTGTGAACCGGAAGGGATATTTCCAACCGGAGTTGCAAATCAAGGTCAAACCTGAAAAACTTATTCGCTACAACATCCCCATAAGCCAGGTCAAAAACGCGATCAGCCGTAACCATGCCCGCCAACCGGCCGGCCATATCGAGGCCAAGAACGAGCCCAAGGTTACGATTAATGCCCAGTTGGATACCATAGAGAAACTCAACAAGCTCTATATCCAGGCCGGTTTCGCGGGCCGGGCGATCACCTTAGATCAGATAGCTGAAGTTGAGCCCGGCTTTGATCTTGGCAAGGAGATCATCAAGGTCAATGGCCACGGGGCGGTTATGCTCAATGTGGTAAAAACCAGCTCCCACGGAATTCTGGAATCTATCCAGGCCGTGGAAGAGGTGGTTGAGCGATTCAGAAAAAATCATCTGGAAAAGGTGGCGATCGACGTAGTCCTGCTCGATGATGAATCAATAGATGTCCGGAACCGGCTTAATATTATCTCCACCAACGGTATGATCGGTTTTGGCCTGGTCCTGCTGGCGCTTTTCCTATTCTTAAGTAAACGGGCCGGCCTCTGGGTTGCCATGGGCATTCCTTTCACGATCAGTTTTACCTTGATCTTCGGTTCGTGGCTTGGCTATACGATCAACAATACCACCCTTGCCGCCGTTATTATCGTCATGGGCATCGTGGTGGATGATGCCATCGTGGTGGCCGAGAATATTGGTCGTCTCCGGAGGCAGGGCATGAGTTCCCTTGACTCCGCAGTCAAGGGCACCAGCCAGGTATTCATGCCGATCCTGGCCGCAATTCTGACGACCTGTATTGCCTTTATCCCGCTGTTCTTCTTTTCGGGCCGCTTCGGGTCGATCAATGTTTTTATCCCGCCGATCATCTTCCTGATGCTGGCTGCCAGTCTGCTGGAATCGTTGTTCATCCTCCCCGGTCACCTGCATCTGACCCTGCCTTTTGCCAACCAGCGGCAGAAAAAAGGCCGCCAGTCGCTTACAGCCAACGGGCCCCACTGGTTTGACCGGATAGAGCAAAGCTATGGCCGGTTTCTGGTCCGGATACTCCCCTGGAAGTCTCTGGTTTTCGTCTTTTTTATCGGTTTACTGCTCTTTTCCGGTTGGGTAATGACCAACAATATGAAATTTGTCCTTTTCCCCCATGAGGAAACGAGGGATATCGTCCTGGCAGGAAGAGCCGGTCAGCAGGCGAACCGCTTTGTCACCGCCGGGATCACCAGGGAGCTGGAGTCGATCTTTAAACCATTTATCGGCCGGGAAGTCGTCGGCTACAGGACCGAAATAGCCCGATCTCGACATGGCGGCGATGTCCAGGAGAATCGTTTCAGGATGATCGTTGAGATCGTCCCCAAAGAGCAACGGCAAAGATCGGCCGACCAGTTGATCGCCTTGTGGAAACCAGAGATCGACAAGGTTGAAGGTCTTAAAAAGCTGGTCATCCAGAAAAGTCGCTGGGGCCACTCAAGCGGCAGTCCGATAGAGATAATTGTCCTGGAAAATGATGATCTGTTGCGGCAGCAGGCGACCGGCGCCCTGGTGGATGCTATGCGGGCCCACCCGGCTCTGGCTAATGTTGAAATAGATGAGCCGATAAAAGTCACGGAATATAAGATCGATTTCCGTCGTGATAAAATGAAGCGCTTATCGATAAATCCTGCCGACATTGCTCCGACCATCCGCGCTGCCCTTGAGGGTTTGGTTCTTTATGAGATTCCGACCGGAGATGAAGAGACTGAGGTGCGTCTGTCGATAATCGATGTGGCCAAAGGTGACATCGAAACGATCCTCAAGATGCCGGTCGAAAACAGTCGGGAATATCTGGTCCCCTTAAAAGATGTGGTGACGATCAGCAAGACCAGTACCCCGATCAGCATTTCCAGGCGGGATGGCCGACGGAGCACGGTGGTCTATGCCGATCTCGAGACCGGTACGGAACTGACCCCCCTTGAAATTGCCGGGGAGTTTGAGCAGCAGCTCTTCCCGGCGCTCGTTGCTGCTCAGCCTTCCACAACTATTTCCTTTGGCGGCGAGGTCTTTGATACCCGTGAATCGAAACAGGATTTCAAGAACGCCACGATCATGGTGGGCTTTCTGATCTTTGTGGTTTTGACCCTGACCTTCAACTCATTAAGCCGGTCATTGATCATTATGCTGGCTATCCCTTTCGGTCTTGTCGGGGTGGTGCTGGCCTTCTGGCTGCACGGCAAGGTCCTGTTTGGCTTTTTTGCCGCGATCGGGACCCTGGGGTTGGCCGGGGTAGTCATCAATGATTCGATCATCATGCTTACCAAACTCGACCGGGAGTTCGGTGCGCCGGCCAGGGAAATGGTCAATGAGCAGATTGCCCGGATCGCCCAGACCCGTTTGAAGGCCGTTGTTCTTACGACTTTAACAACCGTTGCGGCGGTTATGCCGACTGCTTACGGCCTGGCCGGCTACGATGCGATGCTGGCCGAGATGATGCTGGCCCTGGCCTGGGGCCTTGTATTCGGCACTCTGATCACCTTGCTGCTGGTCCCATGCATGTATAGTTTGATCAAGGGCCTCAAATATAAATTCCAACCGGGGCAGGTGAGATGAAGGTGCGCAATTGTTTAAAATACTTTCTTTTCATCGGCTTCGTTGGCGTATGTGCATACGGGACAGCTGTTGCCGCAGAAACATCGGCTCTGGCAAAACATCTGGAAATTGACGAATTCACCCGCCTTGCCGCAGAGAAGGATACCGAGTTCGAGACCATCCTGATCGATGAGTTGATCGTCAACTATCAGAAGGACCTGCGGATGCCTGCCGATGACCTGATCCTGTCGATCAAGCAGCAGTATGATTTTTTCATAGACCAGGACCGGGATGCACCGGCTACCGAAATCAGCCTGAGCCGCCTTTTCCCTGGTAGTGGAACCGAGGTTTCACTGGAGTATGACGTAGGAGCTTCCATTGCCTCACCGGTTAAGGCCATCAAGTTGTCTTTTAATGTTTCCCAGCCCATTGCCCGCAATGCCTTCGGCCGATCAACCAAATTGCTCGACAAGATAGTCGGCCTGGAGATGGATGTTGCCCGCCACCAGATCGTCGAGGCGTATGAGGATTATCTCGCGGCGATCACGGTGGCTTATTACAACTGGTATAAAGATCACCTGAACCTTGAGATCGGTAGATCTTCGTATGCTGAAAATCTGAAGTTGCTGGATGATATCAGGAAACGACAGGCCCGGAGCATCGCTCTGCCGATCGACGTTAATAAAGTGGAGCTCCAGGTCCTGGCCAAAAAAGAAAGTGTCCTGGAGCTGGAAGAAAAGCTGAAAACCAGCCTGCAGCTGATCCGGACGGTCGTCCGGCACGAGGCTAATGAACAACTTGTACCAGTAGAACCCGCTTCGCCTGTCTCCCTGACCGGGTCCTTTGAAAAATTATTCGATCAGTTCCGCAAGGAAAGCCGCACCTTTAAGATCTTGAAGAAACTGGAAGAGAAGAGCTCTTTACAGGTAGCCAGGGACGCCGATGATCTTTTTCCGTCGATCAACCTTATTGCCGGCTATGAAGTGCAGGGTGAAGATTACGGTTTGGAGAACAGTAGCGATCTAATCTCCGCCGGGGTGTCGTTCAAATTCCCTTTCGGTAACCAGGTTGAAAAGGCTGAGCATCAAGTGTCGAAGGTCCTTGCCGATAAGAGCAAACTTGAAACGCAGAACACCTGGTACCGGCTTTATGCCCAGTTGACCGGCCTGTATCTCCAGATCGAACGGGAAGAAAAGCTGATCCGAATCGCCGACGAAAAGATCGTCCTGGCCCGTGCCATTGTCAAGGATGAGACCGAAAACTATTCTTTCGGTAAGGTGACCCTTAATGACTATATCCAGGCGGTCAATGTGTTGGACAGCAACCGATTCAACAAGGTTCTGCATGAATCACTACATAGAAAATTATTGATAGAATGGCTCCGGTTGATGGACCGTTTGGTTAGCCGGAAGGACATACAGGGGTTGTCATAGCGGAGACGTAATTACAGGAGAGATAGGCATGAAAAGATTATTCTGTTTAATATTTTTGTTCATTGTTTCATGTGGGCAAAGCCCGCAGCAGTTGTTCGAAACGGCGGAGTTTGAGATGCTGCAAACCAATTACCCCCATGCCACCGAACTTTACCAGGAGATCCTTGAGAAGCACCCCGACAGCAAGTTTACCGAGAGGGCCCGCAAAAGGCTCGTGGAACTTAAGGCCCTTCGGGATGAAAACGGCAAGTAGGAGAAGATGAAATGAACCCTGAACTGGAGCTTATTTTTTCAAGGCGCAGTATTCGTAAATACCAGGACAAACCGGTCTCCGAAGAGATGATCGCCGACCTGCTGGAAGCAGCCATGGCAGCACCTTCGGCCCGTGCCAAAGACCCCTGGCATTTTATTGTGGTGCAAAGCAGGGAAACCCTCGACAGGATCGCCGCTATCCTGCCTTTCGGCAAGATGCTTCGCCAGGCCCCCGCAGCCTTCATAGTCTGCGGCGACATCAACAAGGCCCACGGGCAGGAGGAGTCTTATCTGTTGCAGGACTTAAGTGCGGCGGTGGAAAATATCCTGATCAGTGCCAATATCCTGGGGCTTGGCAGCTGCTGGCTCGGTGTCCACCCGCGGGAGGACCGCCAGGCCGGGATCAGGCAACTTCTTGGCCTGCCGGACCATATTATCCCAATGTCTGGCATTGCGATCGGCTGGCCGGCCGAGCAACCGGAATCCCGGAGCCGCTACCAGCAGGAACGGGTCCACTTGGAGAAGTGGTAATAATCAGTTAAGGTGGCCCGGAACTCTCAGCAACGAGGAAACTGCCCATGAACTGCGCGTTATGTAAAACCGAGGTCCCGGAGGGGAAGATCATGTTCCGGGACGAATGCGACCACTGCGGCGGCGATCTGCATATCTGCCTTAATTGCTCTTTTTATGACCCGAATGTTTCCAAGCCGTGCCTGGACCCGGCGATCCCGGAAGCAGTAACGGACAAGGAGCGAAAAAACCTCTGCGAATATTTCCAGATCAAGGCGGCAGGAGCGGGTCAGGGAGATGAATCGGCCAGCGATGCCGCCCGGCAAAAACTTGAGGAGCTTTTCAAATAAGATGATTTCAGTTCGCAGTTATAAACGTCGCCAGGGCCGAATGATCGCTTCACGGCAGCATGCCCTGGATGAATTCTGGCTGGATTACGGCATTACGAAAGAGGGGCTATTGGATCTGGATGCTTTGTTTGGCCGGTCGGCACCATGTCATCTGGAGATCGGCTTTGGCATGGGAGATGCCCTGCTGGAGGTGGCCAGCGCCCATCCGGAAAACAATTATCTGGGCGTCGAGGTGTATCTGCCCGGCGTAGCTCAATTATTGCTGGATGTCCAGGAAAGGGGACTTACCAATGTCCGGATAGACCGGCGAGACGTAATGGAGGTCCTGGAGCTTCTGCCTGCCGGAAGCCTGGAGCGGGTTTCCCTCTTTTTCCCCGACCCCTGGCCCAAAAAACGCCATCAAAAAAGACGCCTGGTTCAAGCCCCTTTTGTTGAACACTTACGGCGGGTCCTGGCACCCGGCGGCCATTTTCATGCGGCCACCGATTGGGATGCCTACGCCCAACAAATGCGCGGGATCATGGAAGGCGCCGACGGTTTCAGCAACTGGGCCGGTGCCGGGAAGTTTTATCCAGGCCCCGTCGAACGCCCTTTGACCAAATTTGAAAAACGCGGCCTGAAGCGGGGGCATGAAGTCAGGGATTTACTCTATGAGCGTATCCCAAATGAACAGAACAGGGTTGCACCCCAGGAGCACTAGGAGTGTACCCCAAGGGCACTTCCTGCTGGGCGTCGCAGACTTCCTTATCTCCTTCGGGTCGGGATCAAAAACCTCTATACATAAAAACCGTGCTTACAACAGGGGGCGGGTCAGAGAAAGGGGATACCTTTTTACTTCTTTAAATCCGGATAAAGTGACCTGTGCTGTCGAACTGGACGGCGAAACCCTTGCCTTCCTGGCGGGCCACGATCCCGTGCAATTCTACAAAGGTCCTTTTGTCGACTATTCGGTTCTCAGGAGGGGTGATCATGATCTTCATGGAAACCTCGGTACCTTCAGACAGCTCCTGGTCGGTCTCGAAAAAAACTCCGCCGGTGCAGATGTCTTTGGTTGTGGTCTTTTGCTCGCGCTGGGTGCTGGTTGCAGTAAAAGTGGCTGGCAGTGACAATTCAAATCTCTCCATCTTCCGCCGTTCCATAAATCTCTCCCTCTGACCTTGTCAGTTCTTGCAGCTCGTTCTCCCTGAATAAATAATAGCACAATCTCAAGGCAGAAACCCAAAATAAAACGGACCATATAATTCCGGGGCACCCCAAGGGCACTTCCTTCGGGGCGCACCAGCCTTAATTAAGGCGGTCAGATTTTCAACCTGTTCCGCCAGTAGCTGCCGTAAACTACACCCATGGGATTGTTGGCCAGGGCCCGGTCCTTAACCACCAGAACCGTTACCGGGGCATCGGAATACTTCTGGAAAAGGATGTCGTGCCCCAGGCAAAGGCCCATCTGTATATTCAGGTCGGTTTTCGCCTTGTTGAGCATCTTCGCCTGGCCAATGGGATTACAGGCGATCTCGCATTGATCTTCACTGATCCTGGCCATGCCATATTCATCTTTGTCCAATCCCCCCAGCTTGCAGATGACTGAATCAACCTTGAACTCGCAATCGAGGACTTTGGAGATCAGGGCCGCCTCCTCTTTCAGGCCCATGCAAAAAGAGAGACCGATCCTCTTGAAGCCGGCCTCTTTCGAAAAGGCAATGATCTCTTCCAGACGGGATAGTTGGTTGCCATGGATGCGGCGTAGAATATCGCTGATATTCTGAAAATCGCGATTCTCCTCAAGCTGGTAATCACTCAAGTCCAGTTTGCCGCCGGTGCAGTCGAATCCTTCGTGGTGGCAACGGTTCCGGGGTTTCTGTTTGCAGTCGGCACATCTCATTATAGCTTTCTCTCTTAAATGTTTTTGAACACGGCTAACCGGGTTTCGGAGTTTAACAATATAGGACGGAAAAGGAGCTTTAAAGGAAGTAGATAGGGAAAAACCCGGCCGAGGGGGGACTCGGCCGGGTTTAGGGGAGGAAAGAAACAGATGAGAATCTGTTATGCTTATGTAATATAGCAAGTGCTATGCCAACAAGGTCATGTTTTACATGTGTATCGTAAAAACAGAGTCTTAGCCGTAAAGATAGCTTTTCTTACCCAGCTGTTTAAGTATAAAATCTTTTACTTAAACACCAATAATAGCTAAATAGTATAAAAATTTATACTGATGTCTGTCTGTAAGGGGGCGTTGCTAGCTCTTTGTTGGGTTTCATCCTTCAACCCAACCTACAACTGTGTAAAAGTGTAAAAGTTGGTAAAAGGGGACGTTGTTTGATTGTTGAATGAAAAGCGGTGGACCTGAGTGGGGAAGGGGCAAAAAAAGGCGACAGGTCTGTAACCTGTCGCCCTGGGAAGATCTGACTGATTCCTCTAAATTACATATCGTGGCACGACTCACAATCCTCTTCTACACTGAAAGCGCCGGAGCCATCGTGACAGGCCCCGCATGATTGACCAGCCGCCATGTCTTCCATGCTTGCCTTGTTGGCGCCGCGCTTGGCTTTGAACAGGTCGGGATGACATTCGTCGCAGCTGAAATTTTCCAGGTGGGCGGTGTGCGGGAAAGTGGCCTTGCCGATGTCTTTGGGCTGGTAGATAATGTCACCGGCATGGCAGGTGGCGCAATTGGCCGTGACGTTGAAGGCCTTCTTGCCGTTGTGACAGGCCCCGCAGGATCTGCCCCTTTCCATCTGTTTCATGGTGGCGTGATTGCTGTTGTTCTTCTTTTTGAAGACCTTCGGATGGCAGGCCCCGCAATCAGTGCCATGCTTACTATGGGTATAAACGACCTGGCCGACCGTTCTGGTCTGAATGTAGACCTCATCGACAAAGCCCCCCATCCCAACAGCGTGCAGAACAGAAGGCAGGACGAATAGCAACGGGATGACTATTAATAAGCAGCGTTTTAACATGTGTTTCCCCCCTAGGGATGATATTTAAGATTAGCGGCATTATACGAATTTCGCTCAAATAAGCCAACATTTTGGCATGCTGATGCCGACATCGACAACGAGATGTTTCGGGTGGATTTCGGGGGTGTGGCCTTGAAGTGATAGCGATTGCCTGGTAAGCAGAGGATATGTCTCAGCCAAATCTACCCGAATTACCGATAAATGAAATCTTGCCGGAGTTGCTGGCGGCTCTGGCGGTGAGTTCGGCGGCGGTGCTGACGGCGGAGCCTGGTTCCGGTAAAACCACCATCGCTCCCCTGGCCCTGTTGGATCAGGCCTGGCTGGCCGACCGCAAGATCATTATCCTTGAGCCGCGTCGTCTGGCTGCCCGGGCTGCCGCTGCCAGGATGAGCGAACTGGTTGCTGATAAGGTCGGCGGGCTCATCGGCTACCGGGTCCGTTTTGATCGCAAAATAAGCCGGACCACCAGGATCGAGGTGGTGACCGAAGGTATCCTGATCAGGATGCTCCAGAACGATCCGGAGCTTAGCGATATCGGCCTGGTGATCTTCGATGAGTTCCACGAACGCAGCCTGCAGGCCGACCTGGCCCTGGCCCTCTGTCTGGACGCCAGACAGTTGCGGGAGGACCTTAAAATTATGGTCATGTCGGCGACCATCGACAGTGGCGAGATCGCCAAACTGCTCGGCGGTGCGCCGGTGATAAGCGGACAGGGCCGCTGTTTCCCGGTGGCGGTCGAATATCTGGCCCGTCGATCAAGCGACTTCGTTGTGGCCCGAACGGTCAAGGGGATAGATAAGGCCTTGGCCGAACAAGAGGGAGATATCCTTGCTTTTCTGCCGGGCGCTGGTGAGATCAGGGCGGTCCAGGCCCGTTATGTCAAAAGGAGTGATCTGGCCTGTCTGGTACTCTATGGTGATCTGCCCCTGGCAAAGCAGCAGCTGGTCTTTGCCAAGACCCCCGGTCAACGGCGCCTGATCCTTGCCACCCCGATCGCCGAAACCAGCCTGACCATTGAAGGCATTACCACCGTGGTTGATAGCGGTCAGCTCAAGTCGCCCCGTTTTGACCCGGCCAGCGGCCTGACCCGTCTTGAGACGATCCCTATCTCCAGGGCTTCGGCCGAGCAAAGGGCTGGCCGGGCCGGGCGGCTTGGGCCCGGTCATTGCTATCGGCTCTGGAGCAAAGCCGAGCAGCACTCAAGACCGGACTTTCTGCCGCCGGAGATCATTAACGCTGATCTTGCCCCCCTCTTGCTGGAGCTATCGCTCTGGGGGGTCAGTGATCCCGGCCAACTGCTCTGGCTCGATCCACCCCGGCAAGGTCAGATCGGTCAGGCCAGGAAAATCCTTATCGACCTTGAGGCCATTGATCAAAAACTGGCCATCACCCCTCTGGGCAGGCAACTGGCCAAATTCCCCCTCCATCCCCGTCTGGCCATGATGCTGGTCCATGGCCGCAGGCAAGGGTTAAGCAAGCTGGCCTGCCGGCTGGCGGCGATCCTTAACAATCGTGATCCCTTAAAAGGCGAGGCTGGTCGCCAGAGCGCTGATATCGAAGAGCGGTTGCAGTTGCTGATAATTCTGGAACGGGATGGGGCCGGAGCGGTACGGGCCAAGGATGGCGATCCGGATGCCTGTCGCCGGATCTTAAGGGAGGCGGAGCAGTACCAGAGGCTGCTTGGTAAAACAGCTGAAGATTCAGGGCAACTTAGCGAAGTGGGAAATCTCCTGGCCAGCGCCTATCCGGATCGGATCGCCCATAAAAAACCGGCCAGTAGTCAGCATCTGCTCGCTTCCGGGCGCGGGGCGATCCTGCCGGCCGGTGATCATCTCGCTGCAGCCGAACTACTGGTCGCAGCTTCACTCGATGCGGGCAAAAAACAGGGCAAGATCTTTCTGGCCGCGAGCCTGTCGATGGCCGAGCTCAGAAGCGATCACAGCCACCTGATCCAGATCAGGAAAACAGTTCGTTGGGATGCGACGTCAGGAAAAGTTGTCGTCGTGGAGGAAGAGCGGCTCGGCGGCCGGGTGCTCTCACAAAAGAAGTGGCCGGGGGCCGAAGCGGAGCAGATCAGTCAATGTCTGCTGGAGGGTATTCGCCAGG
>CBDVDF010000011.1:0-12168 GCA_965372675.1 uncultured Desulfobacterales bacterium | reverse complement strand
GTAACCGTTCCGCTCGCGGCCACTCTGCCCACATCGTTACGGCCCAGGTCCACCAGCATCAGATGCTCGGCCCGCTCCTTGGGATCGGCCAGCAGCTCCTTCTCAAGGGCCAGATCCTCTTCCGGATTATTACCGCGCCGTCTGGTGCCGGCGATCGGCCGCAACTCGATCTCACCCTCTTCGAGGCGAACCAGGATCTCCGGAGAAGAGCCGATCTGGACCAGATCGCCCTGCTTGAGATAAAAAAGATACGGACTGGGATTGATATGCCGCAGGGCCCGGTAGATCCGGAAAGGGGCAAGGTCGGTTTGGGTATGGAAGCGCTGCGAGAGAACTACCTGGATAATATCACCGGCCAGGATATACTCCTTGGCCTTCTTGACCATCTGCCGGAAGGAATCTTCACTCATATTCGATGAGAATTGATGCTCAGCCGGATCATCATCTCCGGCCACCATCGCCTCGGGGACCGGCCCGGCGATCTTTTCGACCACTAGGTCGATGCGCTTTAATGCGGCCTGATACTGACCGCCAAGATCACCATCATGGTCGACATCTACACAGTTAACGATGGTAAGGGTCTGGCGGAGACTGTCATAGATCAGGATCATCCGCGGGATCATAAAAGAGCTGTCCGGCAACCCCGACTGCAGCTCCTGCCGATCCGGCAGTTTCTCCATGAAGCGGACCATGTCATAGCCGAGGAAACCGACCGCTCCTCCGAAGAACTTGGGCAGATACTCTGTCTGGTCGCTGACCCTGAATGAGCCAAGCAGTTCCCGGAGGAGGTCAAGAGGATTGCCTTCCCGCAGCTCTTCCCCATCGTCCCTGGTCAGGGTAACCCGGTCGCCGTGGCTCTCGAAAATAACCAGCGGGTCAAAACCGATAAAGGAATAGCGGCCCCATTTCTCACCACCCTCCAGGCTTTCAAAAAGGAAGGCGTGGGACTGATCGCCGGCGACCTTGGCAAAAACAGTCAAAGGCGTGTCGAGGTCGGCGATGATCTCCCGGTGGACCGGGATCAAATCCGCCTCTTCGGCAAGCTCCTGGAAAACTGTCTGGGAAGGTTGGTACATATGGGAACCTGAACAATGATTTATCCGACAAAAAAAGCCCTGCAGGGACGATACCCTACACGGCTTTTTGTTCAATACAAATCTGGGTCATTATCAGCTTTTCCGGGGCAAGGACGGCCAGGCCGCCATTAATCGAAAAGCAAACACCCGTCAGGAAGATTACTTGGCAGCAGCTGCCTCAAGAGCGTTAACCTTCCTGGTCAGTCTTGAAACTTTGCGGGAAGCATTGAACTTGTTGAGGGTCCCTTTGCTGGCCGCCTTGCCGATAGTCGGGATGGCAATCTTGAGCGCTGCCCGTGCCTCTTCGGCCGACTCCTGCTCAACGGCAACGTTGACCGCCTTGATAGACGTTTTAAGAACTGATTTTATGGCGCGGTTACGGCTGCGACGTACCAGGCTCTGACGATGTCTTTTGAGTGCTGATTTATGATTAGCCAAACTGGCCTCCTGTCTTCTCTAATAATTTCAAGTACTTAACAGAAACAAAAACTTTATGTCCGAGGTGGCAGCAGGCCCAAAGGCGACCTGTTTTTCACCGAAAGAAAGCGAAGATAAATTAAATGGCCGGAAATGTCAAGAAGCTTAAAAAGCCCTGACCTTTTTTCTCGGGGCCGGTAAATTTCTCCCCCACCCCCATTTTCTCTGACCATGAAATACAATTTTTTTTAAGAAATCAGCACTTTATGCTTGCTCTTGCCGGTTTTTTCAGTTTATTAAATACTGTGGTTGACAGGCTTTTCGCATCACCCCCGTACCATTAACCTGACATTTTATATTTCCGGCTAAAGCTCCGGCTGTCGGACAATTCCTCCGACAGCTTAATTTTTCTCGTAATTACCGATAGATGATCGACTTACTCACATCACTACGCTGGCAGGATTTTCTCGATATCCTGATCGTCTGGTATATCATTTACCGGCTGATGATGATTATTCGCGGCACCAGAGCCGCCCAGATGCTGGCCGGTATCGGCATTATCATCTCGGCCTATTTTTTCGCCAAATATTTTGAACTGCTGACTCTTTACTGGCTCTTGAACACCTTCCTCAGTTCCATTTTCCTGATCATCATCATCATTTTCCAGCGCGATATCAGAAGAGCCCTTACCCAGGTCGGCCAGACAACTTTTACCAGAAACTACGCCGTCACCGTTCACTCGATGGACGAGGTGATCACCGCCGCCGCCCACATGGCCAGCCGGCGGATCGGTGCCCTGATCGTTCTGGAGCGGGAGACCGGCCTCAAGGATTACATCGAATCAGGCCTGCGCCTGGACGCCAAACTGAGCAAAGAACTGCTGATCAGCCTCTTCCAGACCACCGCCCCCCTCCACGATGGTGGGGTAATAATCCGCCTGGGTAAAGTACTCAGCGCCGGCTGCGTGCTGCCGCTGACCAAGAACCCTTACATCAGTAAGCGCCTCGGCACCAGACACCGGGCCGCCATCGGCCTCTCGGAGGAAACCGATGCAGTTATCGTTGTCGTCTCCGAGGAGACCGGTCTGATCTCCCTGGTCCAACACGGCGCCATAACCTCGGGCCTCGATGAAACAGCCCTGAAAAAGAAACTGGAAGCCATTGTCGTACCCCGTGAGTATCAGAGCAATATATGGAAAAGCTGGGTAAACAGGCCATAAGCAAATACCGGCGCAAAGGCGTGGGTAAGCTACCAAAGAACCTGCTCCTCCGGGTGGTATCACTGTTCTTCGCCCTTTTTCTCTGGTACTTCGTGGTCGGCGAAGACAAAATAGACATGACCATCTACGTGCCGCTGGAGATCACCAACCTGCAACAGGACCTGGTGATCTCCAACCAGTTCAAAAGACAGCTTGAAGTTACGATCAACGGGCCGCGCGGACTGGTCCGCAGCGTTGCCAACCAGCACATCAGCAGACCGGTCGATCTTACCGATTACAGGCCCGGCAGCCACGTGATCCAGAACAAACCCGAATCAATAAATTTTCCGCGTGGTATCCAGGTCCAGAATATCCGCCCGGCCAATATCACCCTGAAGATCGACCGGCTCCTGCAAAAAGAGCTGCCGATCAAACCGGTGATCAAAGGCAAACCGGCAACCGGTTTCGAGATCGCTTCGATAATCTCCGAGCCACCAACCCTGAGCCTGACCGCTCCGGCCGAGATTCTGGGAGAGGTGGTATTCCTGCCGACCCAGCCGATCGAGATCAGCGGCCGAAAAACCAGTTTAAAGATCCAGGTGCCGCTTGACGTCGGAGAAGAGATCACCGAATTCATCGGTGAACCGGTGATCTCGGTGAATGTGCTGCTCAGGGAAAAGTTGATCAGACGAGAGTTCAGCGGCATCCCGGTTGAATTCGACCACCAGGCAGAGCGCACCACCTACCGGCTCGATCATCACCAGGTCACGGTAAAGACGGCACTCCCCTATAGTATTGCCAGCAAGCAGGCGGTGAAATTCCACTTCGAAGCCACCATTGATGCCGACGCCCTGCCACCCGGCCGTCATGTCCTGCCGGTAAAAATAATTTCCGACCCACCGGGAATCAGGATCGTTGAGATCAGTCCGGCCAGGATAACAATTGAGATCAGTTCACCTGACCCGGTCATGAAACATAAGTTCTTCAACCCGGGCGTCACTGCTGTTCCGGCCACGCCACAGATCGAGCCAAAACCATGAGAAGACTTTTTGGAACAGACGGGGTCAGGGGCGTTGCCAACATCTTTCCGATGACCTCCGAGATCGCCATGCAGATCGGCCGGGGACTGGCCTTTCTGGTCAAGGACATGAAGCATGATCACCGGATAGTGATCGGCAAGGACACCCGCCTGTCCGGCTACATGATCGAGAACGCCCTCGCCTCCGGCATCTGTTCGATGGGCGTCGACGTCCTGCTGGTCGGGCCGCTGCCCACTCCGGGCATCGCCTTCATCACCACCAGCATGCGGGCCGATGCCGGAGTGGTGATCTCCGCCTCGCATAACCCCTTTCAGGACAACGGAATCAAGATCTTCTCCCGCAACGGCTACAAGCTGCCCGATGAAAAGGAGCTGGAGATCGAGGACCTGATCTTTTCCCAGAAGATGGCGGCCCTGCGACCGGTGGCAGAAGAGGTCGGCAAGGCCTTCCGGATCGACGACGCCCGCGGCCGTTACACGGTCTTTCTGAAGAACACCTTTCCCAGAGATTACGCCCTCGACGGTTTTCATATCGTTCTCGACTGCGCCCACGGCGCCACCTACGGGGTCGCCCCCCATGTTTTTGAAGAACTGGGGGCCAAGGTTACCGCCCTGGGGGTCGAGCCGAACGGCAAGAACATTAACCATGAATGCGGCGCTCTTCATCCGCAACTGATGGCCGCCAAGGTCCGCGAACTGAATGCCGACCTCGGCATCGCCCTGGATGGTGATGGTGACCGGCTGATCGTCGTTGATGAAAAGGGTAATGTCGTTGGCGGCGATCACATCATGGCGATCTGCGCCGCCGACCTGATGACCCGCCGCAAGCTGAAGAAAAAGACCCTGGTCACTACCGTAATGAGTAACCTCGGGCTGGAAGTCGCCATGGAAAAGATGGGCGGCAAAATGATCCGCACCCAGGTCGGCGACCGCTACGTGGTCGAAGAGATGCGCAGGCATGGCTACAACTTCGGTGGCGAACAATCAGGCCACCTGGTCTTCCTCGATCACAACACCACCGGCGACGGCATCCTCGCCGCCCTGCAGTTGCTGGCGATCATGATCAAGAAGGATAAGACCATCTCCGAACTGGCTGAAGTGATGGAATCATTTCCCCAGACCTTAAAGAACGTCCGCACTTCGGAAAAGATCGAGCCAGCAACGATCAAGGGGTTCAGCAAGAAGGTCGCCGCCATGGAGAAAAAACTGGGCCGGAGTGGCCGGATCCTGGTCAGGCCTTCCGGCACCGAACCGGTGATCAGGGTGATGGTCGAAGGCCAGGATGAAAAGACGATCAACACCATGGCCGATGAGCTCTGCGAGATGATCGGCCAGACCGGCAAATAGCCCCCGACCCTCCTGCAACCATGAAATTACGCCTGGACAAGCTGCTACTGACCAGAAACCTGGCCGAAAGCCGTCAGAAGGCGCAGGCCCTGATCGGTGCCGGCCAGGTCTTCGTCAATGGCCACCGAGCCGACAAAGCCGGCAACCAGTTCCCGACCGACTGTAATATCGAGATCAAGGGCAACAAGTGTCCTTATGTCAGCCGGGGCGGCCTCAAGATCGAGGCCGGCCTCGACCATTTCGCTATCGACCCCAAAGGCTTCATCTGCGCCGATATCGGCGCCTCCACCGGCGGATTCAGCGACTGCCTGCTCCAGCGCGGAGCCAGCAGGATATATGCGGTTGATGTTGGCTACGGGCAACTAGCCTGGAAACTACGGCAGGATGAGCGGATAGTGGTCATGGAACGCACCAACGCCCGCCACCTGGCCCCGGGAGACATCCCGGAGAAACTCGACCTGGCGGTGATCGACGCCTCCTTCATCTCCCTCGAACTGCTGCTCAAGCCGCTGATCAACTTCCTGAAACCTGGCGGCTCGATCCTCGCCCTGATCAAACCCCAGTTCGAGGTCGGCAAGGGTCAGGTCGGCAAAGGCGGCGTGGTCAAAGATCCGGAACTGCATGAAGCGGCGATCAAGCGGATCGAAGAGTTCGGACACACCCTGGGCCTTAAGTGCTTAGGCGTCATTCCCTCGCCGCTCCTCGGCCCCAAGGGTAACCGGGAATTCCTGATCTACTTCACCAATTCCTGAGTCTCTGCCGCTACCGGCTCAGCAGGAGCGGCGCTCATTCCCTGTAAAGCCATAAGTGCATCCTCTTTGAGGATACTGTCCTGATATTCGACAACGAACTTCTCAAAAAGAGTCCTGGCCTCGACAAGATCACCAACTTCAGCCATGGTCAGCGCTTCCTTGAACTTTTCAAGCTCTTGCTCGCTCACCGATGGAGAGACCGCCTCCCCTTTCCAGTAGAGGTCGTTGCCGTTATCACTCTTGGCGCCACGGACCCCACCAACTGCGGTGGTGACGGACGGTTTCTTCTGGGGGGTAACCTTCTCGATCCTGGCCCGGATCTTCTCCCAGAAAGACATCTCCGGCGCGACCTGCTCTTCGGCCTGCAGCATCGACGCTGAAAAGACCAGCACGATCAAAATCATCATAATCTTCTTCATCTTCCTACCTCCTATCCCTTTTACAAGTGTTGATATTCATTTTAATTCGTCCGAGTTAAAGGTCTCCCCCCATCTTTGGACGAGTAGCTTTTAGCTAGCAGTCGCCGCTGCTGCTGGTAATTTTTTTGAATATCGAATGTCGAACAGGGAATGATGAATGACGAAGGGTGGAAGATTTATTAATCAGAGAAGATTCCTTCCTTCGTGATTCGAAATTCCTTGTTCTATATTCTGCGGTTTATCTGTTATTAAAACCGCCTAATGCCAGTATTACTAAACTTTCAGTCCGCAAGTTTACATCCACCTGCTTCAATTATTAAATGGCACTCATCAGCTCCATAGCCAAAACCCGATATTTCTGCACGACACTCTTATCGATCTCCTTGGCCCGTGCGAAAGCCTCACGGGCTTTGTCTTTCTCCTTGAGCTGCAGGTTGCAGCGGGCCAGATTGATCCAGAGCATCGCATCATCCGGTTCGATGGCAGTCGCCTTTTCATAGGCAATGCAAGCCTCGGCGTAGCGCTCTTCGATCAGGTGGAGATTGCCGATATTGTTCAGGGCCGCCACTTGTTGCGGGTCGATCTCCAGAACTTTCTCAAAGGCCCGCAGGGCATCATCGGTTTCCCCGGCCCTGCCATAAATTATACCGATCTGCAGGGCCGCGTCAAGATCACTCGGGTCAGCAACAAAACGTTCCCGGAAAGGCTGACTTTTGAGACGCAGCCCTATCCTCTTCAGGGTTGAGAACTCATCATTGAACTCCTCATCGATAGCCTTTCTCTCCACGAAAGCAGGTCGCCACGAGGCACTGGGCAGGGAGGCCGGTTTGAACTCGCTCCAGGCTTCACGGATATCGAGGAGAGTCAAGCCCTTGTCCAGCCACTTATAATAGGTCTCACTGCCCTTCTCCCAGGCCTTGATGAACGATGAGCCAACCATGGTGGTCTCGACTACTACCCAAAGCTGCCCTTCATGGATGACAAAGAGGTTATCCATGGTGTCGGTATCGGCACCTGCCTCCATACCGGTCGAGAACATCATCAGCATATGGCCCGGCACCTCTATGACCTTGGTCCGCATACCGAGACTCTCTAAAGCACTGGTGTACAGGGCCACCAGGTCATCGCAATCGCCCGATTTCCGCTGCAGGGTCTCCTGCGGATACTGGATATAATCGACAAAATCGGTGCGCCCGGAGGTTATCTGGTAGGGATTGCTCGGGTCCGGGATATAGGTAAGGCCGAGAACCCCGAGGGCGCCGAAGACCGCCGCCGAACGCTGCATACTGAAATCATCTCCCCGGTACTGGGCCGCCACCGACCGGACAAATTCGATCAGGACCGGGTCTTTCGGGGTGATGAAGGTGGCGAACTGCCGCCGGTCATCCCACATCATCCGATGTTTTTCGTAGATATTGATCGGATGGCTCTGGATGAACTTCCTGAGCTGCTCATCCTCGTAATAGCTGGCTTCGATCGCGGTCTGGACCGGGGTATCCTCGGTCACGGTAAGGATATTGTTGTTGAAGACCGCCTTGAGGACGAACTCGAAGCTTTCGCCGGGCGGCAGGGCCTCGATCTTCGTTTCCGACGGAAAGTCCATGAAATCCTTGATCGTGAAGGATATCTTGATCCCCTCGATGGTCACCCCGGTATTGTTGGTGACCCTGAGCCTGCCGATCCCGTCATTCTCGTACTTTTTATAGGTATTGGAGAAGACGTTCTGCATATCGACCACATCGATCTCCAGCGGTGCCTTGGTCGCCATTCTGGTCGTGGTGGTGATCCGGACTTGATCGCTTTCCTCGCCATCGGAACTGACCGCCGAAACCAGGTAGACATATTCGCTGTTGGAGGCCAGACCGCCCTCTTTAAAAAAGGCTTCGGTAACATCCCCCAGCAGTTCGACTTTCTCGGCTTTCTGCCGGTAAACCCGATAGCCGGTGACAAAATTCTCTTTGCATGGCCGCCAGGAGAGATTAACCGACCATTCCCCGGCCGTGGCCTGAAGATCGACCGGCGGTGACGGTTTGAATTTGGCGGGAACGGCGCTGACCATTCTACTCGGTCGGCTGGCCCGACCCTTCCTGGCCAGGGCCGCCACCCGGTAATAATAACTCTTTTCCGGTTCGACCTGATGATCAGCAAAGGCCGGGCCGTCGACTTCAGCTATCGACAGATAAGGCCCATCTTCACTTTCAGAGCGGAATACCCGGTAGCGCTCAACATAGGTCTCCCGGTTCGCTGACCAGCTCAGTTCGGCAACCCGCATCCCGGCCACCACAGCCAGATCAACGGGAGTAGCCGGTGCATAAACATTATCAAGGACCTGGATCCGCTTGTTGCCGTGATCAGAAATATAAAGAGTGATATTGTCAAGAGCGGTCAAGCCGGCCGGGGAGCGCAGATCGCCCTTACCTTTACCAGCGCAGGCGAACCGCCGGCTCAGTTTACCATCACTGGCAAAGACCAGGATGGCGCTATTATTCCGGTCCAGAACAAAGACCTCGTCACTGGTAGCCGCCAGGTCGACCGGTTTGTCAAAACCGCGACCGGTGAGCTCCGTCCCGCCAAAAGCCGCCAGCGCTTTGCCATCCGGGCCATAGGAGAAAATTGTCGCCGATTCACCGTCAAGGACATAGAGAGTATCGTCCGGGGCAATGTCAATGGCCCGGGGATCTGCCAGGCGGACCCCGCCCAGTCCCTCGCCGATACCATTTAAAAACACCCCGTCGTTGTTATAGGCCTGCACCAGATCACTGCCCGGGTCGGCCACGAAGATTATACCGCTGGAAGAGAGGGCAATATCGGTCGGCTGCCTGAGTTCCCCGGCCCCGCGGCCCTTATTGCCGAAAGAGAGAACAATAGCACCCTTCTCATCCAGTTTGACCACCCGCTTCTGCCGCTTGTCAATAACCCACACCGCTCCGGCCGGGCCGATAGCGACCGAGACCGGCGCCAGTCCCTCGATGGTGATAGTCTCGCTGACCTTGCCGCCACGGATCAGCAGGATGCTTTTACCGTCAACAGCATAAAGAGTGTCCTTGCCGTTCCAAGCCGTCTTCAGGGTAGCAACTCCAATATTCTGCCGCCAACTCACCGACTGCCGGGGCGCTTCTTTCTGCCAGACGGAAAACCCCTCTTGCCGGTCCGGTTTAAAGACATGCAGCAACCCTTTACGGCGGTCGGCGACATAGACCCTGCCCTGGTGATCGACAGCAACTGCCTCCAGGCCGGCGAACTGGGCCCGCCCCTTGCCACGCGATCCGAAAGTGAGCCTGAAAGCAAGATCGAAACCGAATTTTTTAACACTATAGCTGCCACCATCGGCGACATAGATCCCGTCACTGGCAATAGTGATCCCGACCGGCTTGGCCAACTCCGGCAGGCGACCGAGGTATTCTCCGGTCTGGTCATAGATCTTGACCGATTTATCGCCGCTGTCGACTACGAAAATCCGGCCCCGATAGTCGATGGCCACATCGACCGGCCGTTGCAAGCGGGCCTGCTCCTTCATTGGATCATCATCAGCTTTCACGCCGTCGACAACCCCGAGGAATACGCCGCTCTGATCAAAGATCTGGACCCGGCTGTTACCACCGTCCGCCACATAGATTATGCCGTCCTGAACCGCGATCCCCTGCGGACTGCTGAATTGCTTCAGCCCGGAACCGGCTTTGCCGAAAGATTCAATAAACCGGCCATCGGTGCCATAGACAGCAACCAGCCCCTGGCCACCATCAACAATAAAGATCCGTTCCCCGGCCACCGCGATCCCGGTCGGTTTTCTGAGCATTACTTTACCGGCCGCATTCCTGGCCGGGATGGTAATGAGCGATTCACCGCTAGCCGAGGCAACAACCACGCTACCGTCCCGCTGCCCAGCATAGACCCGGCCAGCCATATCCACTGCCACCGAGATCGGCTGCGCAACCTTGATCTCATCGACAAACTGGACCATGGCGATAGTGGTCGGCGGCAACGATGGCGGTGCCGCACAGGCACAGGCAAGCAGTACTACCGAGAGATAAAGCAGAAGCTTTCGCATAAGAGCTACCCTTGGTTACTTATCTTTACGTTCATAGATACCATCCCAGTCTATCGGTGGTGGCTCCTTAATGAAATCACGGCTGCGCTGGCAATAAATGGCCGCCGTTTTATCATCGGGGAATTGCCGACATATCCCGGAGAAGATAGAGAGCGCTTCCTGCCATTGCCTGCTCCGGTAGGCAGACAGCCCCTTGGCGAAATCGCTGTTCCGCTCTTCTATCATACCTGATTCACGGCTGTCTTTCATAGCAATCAATTCATAGATCCTGACCGCCCTTTTCTTGCCAAACACCCTGATGTAGTCAAGCTCCCGATAGATAAATTTCTCCCTGGTCACCAGGAAGGTACCTTCACTGACCAGCACATCAACCCCGTAATACTTGGCGGTGCCCTCCAGTCGCGCCGCCAGATTGACGTTGTCGCCAATAACGGTGTACTCCATCTTCTTGCCCTTGAGACCGATATTGCCGGCGATCACCTCACCGGAATTGATCCCGACCCGAAAAGAAAGCGGCTGCTGCTGCGCTTTTCGGTATTTCTCAGCCAAGCGGTTAGAGACCTTGAGCATTGCCAGGGTACATTTCACCGCAGCCTCGGCATGCCCCTCCTGGGCCAGGGGGGCGCCCCAGTAAGCCATGATCCCGTCACCCAGGAACTTGTCAACCGTACCGCCATGTTCCATGATCACCCGGGTCAGGGCGGCAAGATAACTGTTCAAGACCTCCACGACCTGGGCCGGTTCCAATTCCTCGCTGAAGGTGGTGAAACCCCTCACGTCGAGGAACATGACGGTAACCTCGCGCGATTCGCCGCCGATCTTGGCGCTGGTCGGGTCGCTGACCAGCTGATCGACGATCTTTCTTGAGACGTAACTGGAAAATACCGAACGGATCTCACGGGAACGCCGGTCCAGGGTCATGAAATGGAAGGCGGTCGAGGCCACATAACAGCAGAGAGCACTGGTCATCGGGTAGATCATACTCAGCCAGTGGCCCTGCTCGAACATGAAATTGGCGAACCAGAGATAGGAGACCGCAACCAGCAGAAAGGTCGGAAAGGTCAGCTTCGGTGAAACCCTGGCAGTCATAAAAAAGACGACGATACCGATGGCGACGATGAAGAACAGGTCGATCAGGGCCTCGATGCCGCTACGCATGATAAAACGGCCGCTGATAATGTTATCGGCGATCGTCGCATTGATCTCCACCCCCGGAGTGTTGCCGTGAAAAGGAGTGACCCGCATGTCGTAAATACCGAGGGCGGTCATGCCCATAAAGAGGATCTTGCCTTTAAGTTCCTCCGGCGCGATCCTGCCGTTGGCAACATCGGCGAAGGAGTAGATCGGATAGGTGCCGGGCGGACCGGTATAGTTGATCAGCATGGTCCGGTAACGGTCAGTGGGAATGTGGCGATCGCCAACGATCACCTCGAAAGGCTTCTGCTCGATGCTATCGACGCCGAGGCCAGCCATCGCCCCGCGCAAGGCCAGGGAAAAGCACATTCTGCCCCGGTCGTCCAGCACCAGCATGCTGCGACGGTTGACCCCATCCTCATCGGGATGAAAATTGATATGGCCCTCGGCCATAGCGGCCTCGCCGATCAGCGGGATACTGGCGGTCTTGCCTTTGATGCTGCCGTCTGGATTGAAAGCATAAGCGACCGCCAGAACCACATTACCGGCCCGGGCCAGGGCATCGGCAAAGGCCTGGTCGGTGACAAGGTCTTCCGGTTCGGGGAAAAAGGCGTCCATCAACAGGGCCTTGGCCCCGGCCGCCTTGACGTTGTCGATCAGATCGACATAATGTTTGCGAGTCCAGGGGAAGCGGCCGAATTCGGCAATACTTCGATCATTGATGGCGATAATAGCGAT
>CBDVDF010000010.1:0-12327 GCA_965372675.1 uncultured Desulfobacterales bacterium | reverse complement strand
TTGGCGACGACCTCGGCCAGCCTTTGCCGCGCAATCTCCTTGTTGCGATGCTGGGATCGTTCGTTCTGGCACTGGACCACGATGCCGGACGGCAGGTGGGTGATCCGGATCGCCGAACTGGTCTTGTTAACATGCTGGCCCCCGGCCCCACTGGCCCGGTAGGTGTCGATCCGCAGGTCCTTGTCGTTGATCTCAACCTTGATGTCGTCGTCAAGTTCGGGGAAAATAAAGACCGAGGCGAAAGAGGTGTGGCGGCGGCCGCTGGCATCGAACGGTGAGATCCTTACCAGGCGGTGGATGCCCATTTCGGAACGTAGATAACCGTACGCGTAATGGCCCGTGATCATTACCGTAACGCTCTTGACCCCTGCCTCATCGCCGGCAAGCTGATCGAGGATCTCGGTCTTGAAGCCGTTGGCCTCGGCCCAGCGCAGGTACATGCGCAGCAGGATACTGACCCAGTCCTGGGCCTCGGTGCCGCCGGCCCCGGCGTGGATGGTCAACATGGCGTTGTTGGCATCATGCTCGCCGGAGAACATGCATTCCAGTTCCGAGGCGTCAACTCGTTTGTCGAGCTCGGTGAGCAGCTTATCGACCTCTTTGGCAGTTTCCGGATCCCGCTCTTCAATGGCGAGCTCGAGGAGGAGTTCGGCTTCCTCCCAGATGGTCTGGCTCTCCTCCCAGTTATCGACCTGGCCCTGGAGACGCCCCTGCTCCTTCTGGACAGTAGTGGCCTTTGCCTGGTCATCCCAGAACCCCGGAGCCATGGTTTCCTGCTCCAGCTCTGCTATTCTCTCCTTCTTTTCATCTAATTCAAAGATGACTCCGCAGGGCTAGTAACTGAGCTTTGAGGGCTTGGAGTTTCTGTTTGAGTTCAGCTGACATGATATAGCTCCTTTTTAGAGAATTTTTTCCTGGTGATGACGGATAGTATAGTCATCAAAATGGTTATTACCAGACAGGCCGGCCCGAAAAGGTGACCGATCCCGAAAGTGAAGACACTTCTTGTTGTCACCAATGGCAGGTTCCGAAAAGCGCTGAAATCCTCGAATAGCGGCGAGAGGTCGTGCAGCCTGCCCAGCGGGTCAATGAATCCGCTGACCCCGGTGTTGGCTGATCTTGCCAGGCTGCGTCGATTTTCCACTGAGCGGAAGACCGCCATTGCCAGGTGTTGCCAGGGGGCGCTTGATCTGCCGTACCAGGCGTCATTGGTCAGGTTGACCAGCAGGTCAGCGCCGTTCCTGGTCTGCTGTCGCGAAAGGTCCGGGAAGATGCTTTCAAAACAGATCAGCATGCCTATTCGGGTTCCGTTGCAGTTAACGGGCTTTATTGATTTTCCCGGGGAAAAATCCGCCACTGTCTCGACCAGGGGCCCCAGAAAACTCAGGGTGTCTTTCAAAGGCACATATTCGCCGAAGGGGACCAGATGCTGTTTATCATAATGCTCTGGTTTCAAGCCATCTGCATCAATGAAAAAGGCGCTGTTAAAGTATTTGGTGGTTCCGTCGAGTGATCTTTGCCGGTATGGAGTACCGGTCAGAATGGCCAGTTCCGGTCTGGCGGCGGTCAGGAGCATGATATCTTCCAGGCGCGGTGTTTCGGCCAGGTAGAACGGCATGGCGGTTTCAGGCCAGACTATCAGTCGGGGTTGCTCTGTATCGAGGATATGTAAGGACATGTCCAGATATTTGTCGAGGGTCTGCTGCTGTCGATGCGGCAGCCATTTCTGATCTTGGGAGAAGTTTCCCTGGATCACGGCGATCGGGAAAGTCTCACTGCTACTTAGCTGTTTCTCGAGCTGCTTGAATCGTGTCAGGTTGTATGACAAGGCCAGGACAATAAGCAGAATAGCTGCCCCGAAGGCGAGATCGATCCTTGGACGCCCCGTGTCCTGTCGCTGGGTGGTATTGAAGGCGTGCAGGACCAAAGCATTCAGCATAACGATCATGAAGGTCAGGCCATGATGGCCGGTCAGGTCTACGAGCTGGATCAGCAGTGGGGTGCGGAACTGGCTGTAGGCCAGGTCGAACCAGGGCATACCGGTGAACAGCCAGCCGCGCAGATAGTCCATGGCGACCCAGGTCAGCGGTGCAACCCAGATCAGCGGCAACCCCTTCTGCAGACGGTTGGTCAAGGCGGCAAAGGCGGCCAGATAAAGACTCATGTAAAGAGAGAGCAGCAGCATCGCCGGTATAGACATCCACAACGGTAGGTTGCCGTATCGGCCCAGGACGATCACGATCCAGTAGAGCAGCAGCGGGTAGAAGAGCATGCCGCAGCACAATCCGAGCAGGCCGGCCTGCCGAGAGGATATATCCCGTTGACTGATCGCATACAGCAGGGGCAGGAGGGCCAGCCAGGCCGCGGGCGCGAATTCCATCGGACCGGGAGAGGCAACCAGAAGGAGCAGGCCTGATAGCAGCGCAGCTGAAAATTGTCGGCCGGAGATCTTTTTCACAAGGGGACCAGTAATGGAGCGGTTTAATCGAAAGATGATAGTTTTTAACCGGGCAAGATTAACCCGAGCATGGTGCTAATTCAACTATATAATAGGGAAATACGAAGAGGCCGCAGCCGTCATTTATCATCGGCCTTTGATATTTTTACCTTGCTGATGCGGCGTCTGGTTGCGGCGACGACCTGGAAGTTCAGGCCGCATACCCTGATCGAGGTCTTGATCCCCGGCAGGTGGCCGAGTTGGTGGATCATCAGGCCGCCAATCGACTCGTACGGGCCTTCGGGCAGATCGGTGTTGAAGAATTCTTCTACCTCCTCGAGGTCTATCTTGGCATCGGCGATGACCGTGTTTTCATCAATTTCGTTCCAGCCGTTTTCCGGTCGGTCCGACTCATCGGTTATCTCGCCGACGATCTCCTCCAGGACGTCTTCGAGGGTAGTCAGGCCACGGACGCTGCCGAATTCATCGGTGATGATAGCCAAGTGGATCTTTTTGGCCTGAAAGTCGCGCAGCAGGTTGATTATCTTCTGGCCCTCCATGGCGAAGTATGCCGGTTTGACAATGTCGCCGGCGTTGGGCTGGGGCTGGTCGTTGACGTGGCGGAGCAGATCTTTGGCGTAGAGGATGCCGGTTATATTGTCCTGGTTGTCTGCGTAGACCGGAATTCGAGAAAAACCCTTGTCGATGATCAGTTCGACCATCTGTCGGTAGGGGGTGTTGATTTCGACGCAGACCATTTCGGAACTCGGGGTCATTACTTCTCTGGCGACGGTGTCCCGGAACTCCAGGATAGAATAGAGCATCTTCCCCTCCTGGGGAGAGATCAAGCCTTGCTCTTCACCATCGTCGATCAATTCCTGGATCTCGTGGTCGAGATCTTCGGCGCTGTCGAGCCCGCGGTCAAGTCCGAGGCACTGGAGGATTCGCTTTAATAGATGGGGTTTTGCTGACTGGGGTTCTTTGTCCATACCTTAGAAACTAAATCTCCGGTCTCCTGTTCTGGGTGGCCTGTTTATTCTCCCCATACTATTACATACCGTCGTGGTCAGAACAATTAAAATGTACATGGGCAGAAAAAAATTGACGTATCAGCCTAAAATCGTTATAAATGCCCTCGTTTTATAATTGAGACAGCGACTGGCGCGATTCATGCCGCCGGTCATGCTGTAAGCGCTGATGACAGGTTGTTGAAAATACTTTTGATGGGCAAATTCGGGCTTCTTCTGTTAAGATTGCAGTTTGGACAGCTAGATAGGCTCGGCCGCTAAGGTTTTTCAGCAGCCCTTTTTTTTATTTTCCGGCTCCGGTTACGATAGCCGGAAAAAGCATAGGACAACCACGTTCCTTAGTCTGGACGATGGATGGTGATGTTTTGAAAGAAAAGGTACTGATTGCTAATCGTGGCGAGATCGCCATCCGGATCATGGAAGCCTGCAAGGATCTGGGTCTTGATTACGTTGTGGTCTACACCCCGGCCGATGAAGACTCCAAGCATGTCCGGCTCAATATTGATAGTAAAAGTAACCGCAATAACGCCTGGCGGATCTCTAGTTATACCGACCCCAACGATATCCTCTCCGTAGCCGACCATACCAACTGCACGGCGATCCATCCCGGTTACGGCTTCTTTTCCGAAGATTTCCGTTTTGCCAGAAGAGCGACCGTTCGTGACCGGCCACTTACCTTTATCGGGCCCAACTGGGAAGTGATCAGGGACCTGGGTGACAAGATCAATACCAAGAAGGTCGCCAATCGCCTTGGCATTCCCACCATTCCCGGTACGGACGGACCGATCTATAACGAGATGGAGGCCGAAGATGTGGCCAGGCAGTTGATGGCCGATCAGCTTGAGATGGAGATCCGTAATCCTTCCATCCTGGTCAAGGCGGCTGCCGGCGGTGGCGGGATGGGAATCGAGGAAGTCTATCAGATCGAGCAGTTCCGCCGGGTCTACCGCCAGGTCCAGAATTATGCCAAGCGGCAGTTTGGCGACGGCGGAGTCCTGATCGAGCAGTGCCTCAGGGATTACAATCACATTGAAGTCCAGCTGACCTGCAGCCGGCATGGGGAAAGAGTCCATTTCGGTACCCGTAACTGTACGATCCAGAGCACCGGTCGCCAGAAAAGACTGGAGGCGGCACCCGGTTTTGATGACAGTTGTTTTCACTATGATTTCAATGCCGCCGAGGTCCTCGACCAGATCGTTGAGTATTCCCTCAAGCTTGCCTCCCACGTTCGCTATGATAATGTCGGGACCTGGGAGTGGATCGTTGCCCGTAATGGCCGGCCCTATCTTCTGGAGGTCAATACCCGCATCCAGGTCGAGAATGATGTCTCCGGCCGGATCAGTTACCTGAACGGCAAGCAGCCGAACCTGATCAGAGAGCAGATCAGACTGGCCCTTGGCGACAAGATGGGTTTCAGTCAGGATGATATCGAATTCAAGGGCGCCAGTATCGAAATGCGGATCGTTGCCGAGGACACTCGTCGCGGTTTCGCGCCCTGGATCGGGACCATTACAAAATTTGATTTCCCCAACCCGGAGTGGTCGACGGTTTATAGCCACGTTCCTTCCGATCGGCCCTATATTATTCCCAGTGATTACGATCCCAACCTGGCTCTGGCCCTGGTCTGGGGCGACTCTATGGCTGAAGCCAAGGAGCGCGGCCGGAAATTCCTGGCTGAGGTGGTCATCGAAGGGGAAAATGCGGTCGGTGATCCGATCATGACCAACCTGCCGTACCTGAACGATAATTTTGATCGTCTCTTGACCTTCTGAATGGGACGAGGATTCATTTAATGGAAGATATTAATAAAAGACTTTTGACGATCGAAGATCGGATCAGCTATATCGCCCAGGTCAAGGATGGCATTGAATGGGGGAATCTGG
Source organism: uncultured Desulfobacterales bacterium (assembly GCA_965372675.1). Taxonomy (GTDB): domain Bacteria; phylum Desulfobacterota; class Desulfobulbia; order Desulfobulbales; family JAGXFP01; genus JAGXFP01. The sequence goes on along the minus strand of CBDVDF010000010.1, from coordinate 6,979 downwards.
CCGGTCTCCAAGAGAAAACTGTCCGGATCCGCAACGATTTTTATGATTTCTCCGAAGCGGATCTGGTCGATGAGATCCGCAGCCTTGAGGACGCGGTCCAGTTTCTTGAAGAGAGATGCGAAGAGAACCTCTCGTCAATGGAGCGGGTCCGGATCGTCAGGAGTCCCCTGCGCTTTTCCCTGAAGGATCTCCTTGAGAATGTCTACGAGGATTATACTGAACTGGGTGGGGAGGAGGATGCCAACATCGATCCGTCGATGGTGGTCGCCAAGGCCAATATCCTTCGCCAGGTCAAGAACAAGACCTATACCCAGCAGGTCATGGTCATCGGTCATGAAAAGGGCCAGGGCGAGGAGTACCGGAACGGGGGATGCAGCAAGCCCTGGGGCAACGAAAAGGCCCTGCGCTATATGCAGGTCGCCCAGACCGAGGGCATCCCGATCCATTTTTATATTTTCACTCCCGGTTCTTTTCCGATCGAGGATTACCCCGGGGCCGGCCAGCAGATCGCCCGAAACCTTTATTTTATGTCCAAACTCCGGGTGCCGATGGTCTCGGTGATCTCCGAGGGCGGCTCCGGCGGGGCGGAAGCAATTGGTCTGTCCGACTGTCGACTGATGTTCTCGCACGGTTATTATTCGGTGATCTCTCCTGAAGGAGCGGCGGCCATCGAGGGTAAAATCAAGGAAGGCGAGAAAATGTCCAAGGAGTTGATCGAGACCTGTGCCGAACGTCTCAAGATCACCGCCCTGGATAATCTCCGGTCCGGGACTATTGACCGGATCATCGATGAACCGCTCCTCGGCGCCCGTCGGGATGATTTCGCCTTTTTCAAGAAGATCAAATCCGAGATGATCAGGGCCACCGACGAGGTCGTCCTGAAGACCAAGAGCCTCAGAACTTTCAGGGCTTACGAGGTCAACAGGAAGGAGGCGGAAGAGACCGCGTCCGAAACAGAGAACTACGTTGACGTCACCTGGAGTCTCAGGCCTGACTAGATCAAACGACTCCTGGCCCTGCGTTCGAAGAAATACCGCAATATGGCCCTCTGGGCCTTCGGCGGCCAGCCGGAACCTTCGGCCGCCAGAATGCGGCGGGCCAAACTGAAGCTTGCCAAGGCCTTTTACGGGGTCAAGTATGATGTGATCAGAACCCATCGCAAGCTGGCCCAGCATTTCATTAATGACGTTTCCGGTGAAGGTTCGGTCTTCCTCAAGCGGATCACCGCGCCTTTTACCGCCGCCTATGATTTTATCTCTCGCAAACAGGATTATCGGACAGTTCGTCCGGTCATCGAACGCAGCACCAACGGCCACAGTGTCGCGCCTTATTTCGAAGACACCTACACCAGTCCTCTGGCCAATGAGGATCGGACTGTAACCTGCCCCAACAGCCAGAAGCATGGCTGCAAAGATCTCTGGATCCCTGATCTCTACGGTGAGTTCTGCGGGGTTTGCGAGACCTGTGGCCATCATTTCCCGCTCGAGTATGAATGGTATCTCAAGAACCTCTTTGATCGCGACTCGTTCAGAGAGTTCAATGCCGAGATCTGTGCCGGCAATCCTCTGGGCCACCAGGGTCTGGAGAAACGGCTTAAGGCGGCGATCGGCAAGACCGGTCGCTGCAGTTCGATGATCACCTTCGATGCCAAAGTTATGGGGGTGGATATTGTCACCTCGATGCTCTACAGCGATTTTCGTAGTGGCACGGTCGGGGCGGCAGAGGGTGAGAAGTTCGTCCAGGCCTGTGAAGCCGCCAAGCTGAAGAGACGGCCGCTACTGTCATATGTCCATACCACCGGTGGAATTCGGATTCAGGAGGGCACCCTCGGTGTGATCCAGATGCCCAAATGTACCATGGCGGTTCGGGAGTATATCGATGCCGGCGGCCTCTATATCGTCGTCTATGACAACAACTCGTACGCCGGCCCGGTAGCTAGTTTCCTGGGCTGTTCGCATTACCAGTTCGCCCTTCGTTCCAGTCGGCTCGGTTTTGCCGGACCCAGGGTCATTAGGGACACTACCGGCGAAGAGGTGCCGCCCGATTATCACAGCGCTCGCAACGCTCTGCGTCGCGGTCATATCCAGGGCATCTGGGACAGGCGTGATTTCCGGCGCAACCTCCATAAATGTCTGATGACTATGGGCGGCAGCAAGCTTTATTACCGCTGATCAGGATAATAGATAAGAAAGGCAGTTAAATATGCAGGAAGAAATCGATTTCGACGAAATAATCAGCAAGTACAAGGCTGATCCCTTCGACTATGTGGATATCCATTCGGTGCATACCGGCCGGATCCGTTTCAAGGTCAAGGTCGGTTCGGATGTCGAGGGGGTAAGCGGCGAATGGCAGCATATTCCCGGCACTCCCCTTTACATTCTTAATCGCGAGCGCAATCCCAAGACGATCCCGTCGCCGACCAATGGTGAGGTCTCATTTGTCCGGGACGATCTGGAGGGGCAATTTGTCGAAGCCGGGGAAAAGATAATTACCATCAAACATCCCCTGAAAAAGAAAGAGATCATTGACGGTATCCTCAAGCAATTTCTCTATTCATTTGTCGCCCCGGAACGGGCCAAATATTTTTTCTCGCCTGATATTCAGTCCCGGATCGAAAAATACGGTCAGCGGGAGGTATTCATCAACCCCGGTGACGAATTATTCACCATGTCCTTGATGAAAAGGGAGTCGCCGGTTTTTTACGAAGGTGAGCCGGGGATCATCCATTCCGTCTACTTTAAACAGGGGACAAGCGTCGATCTTGGCGAACCCCTGATCGGTGTCTGCTCCAAGGAACAGCTGCCGATGATCCAGAAGATCATCACCCGTGTAAAGGCTGAATGGGAATAATAACGACCCTCTCATCATCTCTTGTTGAAAAGGTTGTTCGCGAGGAGGAGATCCCTGCCCGTAACCGTCTCTTTCCCCTGGAAACAGTTCTGTCTGTTTTCAGATACGGTGCCCCTATAGCATCGACCATCCAGCGCCATGACAAACTCGAAAGAGGCATGGGGCACGCCAAATCCCTGATTAGCGAATACGAGGAGTCCGGTCGCGCTTTTCCGAGCGGCCTGGTGATCACCGCCAATGAGCTCACCGGTGGTCAGGGGCGTTTTCGCCGTTACTGGCATGCTCCGAGCGGCGGTCTCTGGATGACCGTGGTCCTGGTCAATACCCTGATGCCAGCCTCAAGTGTTCTTTATTCGTTGGCGCCTGGTGTGGCCGCCTGCGAGACCATCCGTGAAGATATTCCCGAGGCCCGGTTGAAATGGGTCAATGACGTTCATGTCGGCGGCCGCAAGATCTGCGGCATTCTGGTCGAAACCATGCGCGGCCCGGACAGCGGTGAAGAATATGTCTTGCTGGGTATCGGCATCAATATCAATAACAGTAAATTCCCCGCCGAGCTCACCGATCTGGCCGTCTCCTATAAACAGCTTCTCGATATCGAAATGGATGTCAACCGGTTTGCGGTGAGGTTTCTGGCCCGCCTGACCTGGAATATCGGTCTTCTCCATTACGAAGAGGAACGGATCCTGGCCGAGCATGGGCCGGACGCCCTTGCTGATCCGGTCGCGATGGTCGAGGCATTGGCCGGCCGTGAACATCTGCTGGTCGACAGCTGGAAGCAGCTCAGTGATACCGTGGGCCGCCGGGTTCTCTTTGGCCAGAATGTCCAGGAGAAGCCGCAGTTTGAAGCGACGGTCAAGTCGGTCGGTGGTGATGGTAGCCTGCTCCTCGAACTGGAAGATGGCTCGCTTGTCAACGAGAACAGCGGCGAAATAACTTACCTCGACTGATGGATGCCAAACTCCGCCCATCCGCTGACCCCGTCAGTGTCATAATCCCCACCTATAATCGTCAGCGTCTCCTGGCCCTGGCCATAGATTCGGTCCTTGACCAGACCTTCAACAATTTTGAATTGCTGGTCATAGACGATGGCTCCAATGATGGTACGAAAGAGCTGGTTGCATCCTATGGCAGCAGGATCAGATATGTCGCCCAAGAGAATCTCGGCGTTGCGGCCGCCCGCAATACCGGGATCAGAGCTGCAACTCACGACCTGCTGGCCTTTCTTGATTCCGATGATAGGTTTACTCCGGAGAAACTGGCGCTCCAGGCCAAGGCAATGACCTGCCAGCCCGAATATCTTGTTTCCCACACCGATGAAACCTGGTTCCGGCACGGCCGGATCCTCAACCAGAAAAACCGCCATGCCAGGGCGGGGGGAGATATCTTTGGACGTTGCCTGGAGCTCTGTGCGGTCGGGATGTCAACTGCCATGGTCAGGCGCCGGTTTTTTGAAACCGTGGGTTATTTTGACGAATCTCTGCCCTGTTGCGAAGACTATGATCTCTGGCTGCGGGCAAGTGTGAAGCATCCCTTTCTGCTGGTGCCAGGGTCTTATACGATCAAGGATGGCGGCCGGGACGACCAACTCTCCCTGATCCATCGGGTCGGCATGGATCGCTACCGGATCGGCAGTATCTTGAAGATTGTTAGATCAGGCGAACTGAACCCTGAACAGGAGAAACTGGCCCGGCAGGAACTGCACCGTAAATGCACGATCTATGGTCAAGGCTGTTTGAAACATGGTCGCCGGGAGGAAGGCGAGCATTATCTGGAACTGGCGGAGAAGAACAGGATCTGAGCGCCGTAATTCAGGTCTCGAACAGGACGATATAGAAAACCGGCATGGCCAGGATGAGGGTGCTGATGATCCACCAGCCGGAACCGGGGTTCCCCTTGATCCTGTCGATCAGTCCCTTGACAGCGCAGGCAAGGCCGGCCAGACTGCCGGCCAGGGCTATAGCTACTGCTATCAGTCCCCTGGTCCGGCAACCAAGGAGTTCCACCGGTGTGGCGGCCACCATCAAGAAAGTCAGCGGGATGACAAGTGGGATCAGAACGTTAAAGAAAAGTTTGTTTTTCATGCGGATCTCTGGTCTGTCTGGTTAGCGGCTATGGCTCCTGGAGCCGGTAATTACCCAGATTGTCCAGATGCTGCCGGGGATCAAAAAAAGCAGGGCGAGACGGATGGCAACGGTGCGTGGATCAAGACCGCTGTCCAGGGCGGCGCCGGTTATCCAGGTAGAGATACTTAAGATCAGGGTGACCAGGGCCATTTCGGCCGCAAATACCCGGCCGCGGAAATTATCCGGGACAACCCTTTGCAGAAGGTTGGTACTGAACACCCATTGGACCGATCCTCCCAGATGGCCCAGAAAAACAAATATTACTGCTAACCAGAGGCTCTGGGCCTGGCTGAAAAAGACATAGGCCAGCGAAGCGACAAAAAAGGAAAGGCCGATGGCTCGGTACATGGCCGCCCGGGTCTCGCCCATCAGGTACCAGGCGGCGATCGGTCCCACTGCCGCTCCTATTCCCCTGAAAGAGTAGAGAATGCCGCTGCCACTGCCGGCCCCGAAAGCGCTGAAGACATTTTCGCCGAACCAGGTCAGCAATACCAGAATACCGCCGGAGATCGCCCAGCCGCTCTTGACCAGCAACAGGGCGGCAACATCCCGGTGAGCTGCCACGTAGCGGCCACCGGCGATGATATCATTCAGACCGGTGAACTCGCGCCAGCCTTTGGCGGCCTTACTGTAAGTTTTTACCGTGGCCGGCAGGTCGATGCTGGTCATGATCGCCGCCGAGACGACATAGGTCAGGGCGTCAAATACTATCGCGGTCTGCCAGTTAAAAAAGGCGGTTATAAACCCGCCGGCGGCAGCACCGAAAGCCAGCATCATTGACCAGGTAGCACCACCCAGGGCGTTGGCGACATTCAATTCTTCGGGGCCGCAGAGGTTGGGTACCGAAGCACGTCTGGCCGGGTCGTGAAAGGTCCAGACCGATTCCTGGACAAAAGCCAGCAGGTAAACCAGCCAGACCTTTTCCGGGCTATCGACCAGCAGGAAGGCCAGGACGACCAAGACCCTGATCAGATCAGAAACCACCATGATCATCTTGCGGGGTAGCCGGTCGGCGATTACTCCGGCAACTGGGCCAAGGATGCTGGTTGGCAGGAACTTGGCGATCAGGAACCAGCTGATCGCATTACCACTGCCGGTCAGCTTGGTCAACAGGACGAAGATGGCTATATAGTTGAACCAGTTTCCCATGTGGCTGATGACCCCGGAAAGCCAGAAACGACGGTAACGGTGATTGCTGGAGAGCAGGATCACATAGGAACGCCAGTGGCTGGCGGGGAGGTAGGGACGACCGTTCGTCGTGTTTGAAGTCATTGTTTTTTGTCGATTACTGGAGTAAGTTCAGCTGTCGATAAGTCTTGGGTGCGGCGCTGTCGCACACCAATTATCTTTTACCATAACTGACAGGAAGGCAGGAAGAAATGCTCAAAGAATCTTACGGAATAACGGTCAGTCGCGAAATCCTCGATAGCCAGCGTCTCCATCCCGAGGCCACCGGTGATCTGTCCGGGTTGCTCAGTGAATTGATCGTTGCCGCCAAGACTATTTCGGCCGAAGTCAATATGGCGGGCCTTGGTGATTTTCTGGGGATGGCCGGCAAGACCAACATCCAGGGGGAAAAGGTCCAGAAGCTTGATGAGTTCGCTAACACAGCAATAAAGCGCCGGATGGCCAATTCCGGCTATGTGTCGATCATGGCCTCGGAAGAGGAGGCCGATGCCATTCCGGTAAAAACGGATTGTGTAGGAAAATACACCCTGGCCTTCGATCCTCTGGACGGCTCTTCCAATATCGATGTTAACGTAAGTATCGGCACCATATTTTCCATTCACCGGACCCAGGACGACAGTTGCTCTCTTGATGCCGAGACGGATCTGTTGCAGCCGGGACGTAAGCAGGTTGCGGCCGGTTATATCATCTATGGTTCCAGCACCATGATGGTTTATACTACCGGTGAGGGGGTGCGGGGCTTTACCCTTGACCCGACGGTTGGGGAGTTCTATCTCTCCCATCCCGATATAAAGATGCCGGCGAAGAGCAAGTAC
>CBDVDF010000009.1:0-12946 GCA_965372675.1 uncultured Desulfobacterales bacterium | reverse complement strand
ATTTCTTCATCTTTAATCCCCCGCTATTTGTTGCATAAAGAGGCACTAGGTGTTGTCTGGCAGATATAAGCCATCACCGCTTCGTTCTGAGCTCTCAACTCAGCGATCTGAATATCCTGCTCCTGAACAACCTTGGTCAACACTCCCACCATATCCATAGGGCTCAGACTTTTCCGATCATTCATGGCAACCACATCAGGCACATCTTCGGCAATAAACCCAACATATTGCTCCTCTTTTTCAACCTTATAGTTATAGGTTACTGGTTCCAAACTTCTGAGTGCCAAGTAGGCTTCTTCAGCTTTAAGTTTCTTGATGTTTTCTTTGAACCCACGACTTGAAGCATTGGTCCAGACTCCACCGGTGGTCACATGAGCGCCGGATAGCATTTCGAGTGGATAGTTGGGGGAAGAGATACCAAATCCCGCTCTACCGTTGGTGGTCAGGGTTAAAACATCTATATTGCCATTGATTTTGAACATAATCTGATCGTTGGTCTGTGTTCTTATCTGCAACCCATCAGTATTATGTATCCCGATAATCCCTATCCTGCCATTCAGAGTGTCTTCCATCTGAATTGTGGCCCATCCATCATCATCCACGATGTGCAAATCTGATCCAGGGCTAGCGGTCCCAATCCCGACATTGCCAGTTACATCGTCTACGGTAATTGCGCTACCGACCTTGTTAACCTGGTTATATATCGTATCAAAATTGGCATTGGCCTCTGACGCCAAAGCAGGTTGTCCAGCCGTGAAAGTATGTGGCTTAGTGATAGTGTCAGCATGTGCGACCGTGCTAAAAAACAAAACAATTAATGAAAACAAATTAAGAATCTTCATATAATATCTCCAATTTCTTATGATAAAAATTTGACCGCACGATCTCAATTCTGAATAAAATACCCAGACATGAAAATCTTATAAGTTGAACCACCGGTGTTCGTCGCGTTGACCGTTGTCCCTGAATTAAAAACCAGGCCAGATCTCAATGAGTTAGAACCATAACCACTGTAAAAATTTATTGAGTTATCTTCTTTTATAGCTAAGAGGGTAACACTGGACTTTTCTATGTCTGTAATTATCAATTTCTTATCGGCAGGAACAGAGACCATTGCCACAGTGGAACCTGAATTGACTGTCGCATACCCCGACCATTTGTCGTTATTCCCAGAAATATGCGCTGGGATGCCAACCCATTGACCGTTAACATCAACAACAACATTCCCATTGACAGAAATCTCTCCAGCAACATCCAGTTTGCTTGTGGCAGGAGCTACTGTGCCAACACCGACATTACCCGTGCCCAGATCAACATCGATAGAGGCACCCATCTTGTTGACCTGATCATAAACAGTATCAAAATTGTCGTTTACATCAGAAGCAACTGCTGGGTTGCCAGCAGTAAAAGTATGGGGTTTGGTAATGGTATCGGCAAAAAGAAAACTTGGAGTAAGGATCAAGCACCCAATCGCTAAAAACAACTTCTCTATACATTTTCCACTCATTGTTAACCCCCCAACAAATACTTTTTGCGATATATCTTGATGCTTACATACCTGGTGACGAGAAATCGACCCAAGTGGTCCAACTAGCAATTTTATCTAAGTCTGCAGGAACTTTGTCTGCAAACATTCTTGAGAAAACTTTACCGGTAGATGTTCTGGCTGTAATTACTGCAGTAACACGTCCGGCATGAGGGCCACTATCCATACTTGCCGAGATGTCTATAATTCTTGTAGAAGCTTCCGGCTCCCCAAAGTCCTGCCAAGCAGTCCAGTTTGATTCTGTATCCAAAGTCAAGGTATCCAGGTTCATGAAGAACCTGACATGTACTTTATTAGTAGATGGCACAGTGGCAACAAATAGCCCCGTTGACCTCAAAGAGGTAGGTCCAGAACTCACCGCAACATCAGAAACTGGGATAGCCCCAACAATCGTACCGTTTACATCCAGCTTACTTGTGGCAGAAGCTGACGTGCCAATTCCCACATTACCTGTAACCTGATCAACATCTATGGAAGTCCCCATCTTGTTGACCTGATCATAAACAGTATCGAAGTTGGCATTCACTTCAGAAGCCAACGCAGGATTGCCGGCAGTAAACGTATGGGGTTTGGTAATGGTATCAGCAATAATAGTGGAGGGAGATAGCAGGAATACAAACAGAACAGATACTAGAGCAGAAAAAGACAAATGTTTCATTCAATCCCCCTTGATCGAAATAAACAAAAAATAAGAAAAGCCTACTCCCAGAAAAAGGAAATAGGCTTTGAAGTGTCTCAATTGAAACAAAAAATCTCTTCGGCTGCCTGGCGGCCCACGTGGGGTCCATTGCTCTGCGCCCCGGGATTGCTCCCAGTTTGCCCTTTTCGGAGAGTTAACAGATAATCATTATCGCATAACCAGAACCAAATAACAACCAAAGATTCAATACGATAGCAGAATAAGGACAAACCCTACTCCCGGATAGGGGAAACCCCACCTTGGGCTGGATTGAACTGGTTTTGTTTTACATCTTTAGGAATATTTGATGATTGTTCTTGGTGTAGGCGGTAAGACCTTGTCCCCTTGACAATGGCATTACCATATGTCAGTAAAGATCTTGAACTCCATACATGCCATGCTTGACACACCACAAAAAAAAGCGCCCGGAACCGGACGCTTTCATCAACTTCGCAGGACAATTCTGAGTATCAGCTGAATTTCACGCAACAGAACCTTCTTTTACCAACCTTGATCAGGACTTCGCCGCTTGTCTCTACCTGAAAATCCACATCATTTACTTTGTCGCCATCAAGCGAAACGGCATTTTGTTTGATCATCCGCCGGGCTTCACCGGTTCCTTTGACAAGACCGGCCTCGGCAAGCAATTTGGGCAACCAGATCTCTCCGTCATCTATCGCACATAAAAACTCCGGGATCTCATCCGGGGTTTGATGTTTACTGAAAACCTTTTCGAAATTCTCCTCAGCATTCTCGGCTGCCTGCTGATCATAAAAACGAGCCGTCAGTTCCCTTGCCAGTTGCTGTTTGACCTTCTTGGGATGCAGGCTGCCATCCTCCAGACCTTTTTTCAGCTCCCCTATCTCACTAACGGAAAGATCACTGAGTAATTCATAATAGCGGAACATCAGATCATCGGAAACAGAGAGGATCTTCCCGTAAATATCATTGGCCACTTCGCTGATGCCGATATAGTTGCCAAGTGATTTACTCATTTTGTTGACCCCGTCCAGTCCTTCGAGCAGCGGCATGGTCATAACGACCTGCGGGGTCTGCCCCCAGACCTTCTGGAGGGTCCGTCCCATCAACAGGTTGAAGAGCTGGTCAGTACCACCCAGTTCCACATCCGCTTCCATAGCGACCGAGTCATAACCCTGGATAAGCGGGTAGAGAAACTCATGGATGGCGATCGGCTGTTCATTGTCAAAGCGGTTGCGGAAATCTTCCCGCTCCAGCATCCTGGCCACGGTAAGATGTGATGCCAGTTTGATGAAATCGTAGGGCGTAAGCTTTTCCAACCAGGTTGAGTTGAAAACCACCTCTGTTTTGTCAGGATCGAGGATCTTGAAGATCTGCTTCTTATAGGTCTCGGCGTTTATCTTAACGTCCTCGACAGTCAGAGGTTTTCTGGTCTCTGATTTGCCGGTAGGATCACCGATCATGCCGGTGAAATCACCGATGAGGAATTTGATATCGTGGCCCAGATCCTGAAAATGCTTCAATTTCTGGATAAGCACCGTATGGCCGAGATGCAGGTCTGGAGCCGTCGGATCAAAGCCTGCTTTGATCCTGAGCGGCACTCCGGACTGCTGGGATTTCTTGAGCTTTTCAGCCAGTTCTTCCTTGGGAATTACGTCTACCGTCCCCCTGACCAGCAGGGCAAGCTGTTCATCGATCGTCATGCTCATTTTGCGTATTCAACCGCTCTGGTTTCTCTGATAACCGTCACCCTGATCTGACCCGGGTAGGTCAGATCCTCTTCTACTTTCTTGGCAATATCGCGACTGAGAATGACACTTTCCGTATCCGTGACATCAGAACTGTCGACGACGATCCGGATCTCACGACCGGCCTGGATAGCAAAGGCCTTATCCACTCCATCAAAAGATGTGGCGATCTCTTCGAGATCTTCAAGACGTTTGACATAACTCTGCAGCATCTCTTTCCGGGCCCCGGGACGAGCCCCGGAAAGCGCATCGGCTGATTTAACGATTATATCGAGCAGGCTCTTGGGAGGCACATCCTCATGATGGGCGGCGATCGCATAAACGATCTCCGGGGCCTCGCCATACTTCTTGGCCAGATCGCGGCCGATGCCGGCATGGGTACCCTCGACTTCGTGGTCGACCGCCTTGCCGATATCATGCAGCAGGCCGGCCCGCTTGGCAAGTTTGACATCAGCCCCCAACTCTGCGGCAATTATCCCCGCCAGGTAGGCGACTTCAAGGGAATGCTGCAGGACGTTCTGGCCATAACTGGTCCGGTACTTCAAACGACCGAGCAGCTTGATCAGCTCCATATTTATGCCATGGGATCCTACATCAAAGGTAGCCTGCTCACCGACCTCTCTCATCGAGATCTCCAGTTCCGCGGCAACTTTCTCCACAACTTCTTCGATCCGAGCCGGGTGGATACGACCGTCAGCGATCAGGCTCTCCAGAGCCTGACGGGCCACTTCCCTCCGCACCGGGTTAAAGCCTGAAAGGATGACAGCCTCCGGAGTATCATCAATAATGATGTCAATACCGGTTGCTGCTTCTATCGCCCTGATATTCCGGCCTTCACGGCCGATTATCCGTCCCTTCATCTCCTCGTTGGGCAGGGGCACAACGGATACGGTTTTCTCGGCGACATAATCACCGGCATATCTGGAGATGGCCAGGGCAATAATATTCTTGGCCCGGCGATCGGCCTCCATCTTGGTTTCGTTCTCGATCCGGACCAGAGATTTGGCCGCCTCCATTTTCGCTTCACTCACGATACTCTCGGAGAGCAGTCTCCTTGCCTCTTCACGGGAAATACCGGAGATCCTCTCCAGCTGTAAACGCTGCTCATCAATAACAACATCCAGATCCTTCCTGCGGTTGGCCAGTTTCTTTTCCTGCTCGATGAAATGCTGTTCCTTATTGAGCACTTCCAACTCTCTTTTGTCGAGCAGATCTAACTTTTTCTCGACCTGATCGAGCTTCTGGCCGAAGCGCTTTTCTTCTTCGATAAGTTCGTTCTTACGACCCCGGATCTCCTTTTCCATCGTCTGTTTAAGCTGGAAGGATTCCTCCTTAAGCTGAATGGAAGACTCCTTTTTAATTCGCTCAACTTCGCCCAGGGCATCGTTGATAAGCTGCCGGCCCTGCTCGTCATAACCGGCTTTATTTCTCTCGATCGTAAGTTTTCTTAAGACAAATCCTGCGATAATACCGGCGATAACTGCCAGTATGGCGGTAATAATCATTGACGTGCTCATTGCAGCACCCTCCTTGAAATTTATAAATAACAGCCTTACCGGGATAACCGGTTGACTGGTTGCCAACTCCTGCCATATTGACCGCAAATAATGCCGGTATAAAAGCTACAAATGGCAAGTAGTATGAAATTACGATAGTTAGTTCAGCGATGCCCCGGGCGGGGAAAGAGGAGAGATCTCAGGTAATTGAGGAAAATGGGACTTTCAGATAAGCTGTTTAAGAACAGCCGCAAATCCCCGTCGTTGTTCAATGTTCAAGCAAAAATCTAAAAACAGAACATCAGCAAGCATGCAAAATTCCTCAAAACTCACAGCACCTCCAGAAATGAAGCCGCGTGAAAACGATATTTAATAAATCCAGACGGTATTTAACAGCAACCGCCGGGATAAAAACCTGAATCTTTCCAAGCCACCTTCTAAAAAAGGGACACCTGAAGTTGGAAGCTTTAACCCTCCTGGGAAAAATTAATATATATAAAACCGACAGCTCTTTAAGCTGCGGTGACTTGCTTTGAAGTCCCCCACCTTTGCCGTGTGGCAGAGTTGATATCGAACCTAACTAAGTTAGGTGGGCGGTACTCATGCCTACTTCATGGAATTTCACTGACGCGAATTCACTATCACTAGACAGCGGAGTCACCCTAGATATCAGTGCTGGCTCGAAACAACCTGCCAATCACAAACAAGGTAGGGGAAACTACACTCTAATTCAATCAGACAAAATCCTCAATTTTTTTCCTTATCCGGGACGAAAGAGATTCAACTTCATCTCGATAATCCTGAAAATCCCTTTTAAGCTGCACGTATTTACCGGCCATATTCAGGCTCGCCAGGATCGCCGACTTGCTGGTCGGCACAGCATTACTCGCCTTGCTGGTTTCATGGAGATGGGCTCGGACCATCTCGAGGATCTCCTGAACATCCTCTTCCGGAGCTTCGGTGTAGAGGGAGTATTCCTGGCCGAACACTTCAAATTTAACCGGTCTTGCCAACTGCAGGCCTCCAGGCTCATTGCTTTTCTATATTGTCAGAGAAGTGCTGGCAACCCATAACAATTTCAGAAAAGGGTTTTCTCCTCGATCACCGGACCGGATGGTTCGGCAGCCGTCTTGGATTCATTCAACTTTTCCCATTGCTCTATGGAACTGATCAGTCCGGCGACCCGCTGCTGGATCTGCCCCCTCTCGCTCTGCAAACTTGCCAGTTGCTCCTTGAGTGTGGCTATTTCCTGGTCACGACTCTCAACTCTCGCTTCGAGAACAAGTTTTTCCTGCTTATTACCCTTGAGGGTGGCCAGCATTTTTTCAACAACTTCTTCCAGATATGCCAAGCTCTCAATACTGTCCATTTTCACCACCTCAAAACCCGTAACTACATGTAATTAATTAGTTTTTCTAAAAATACTTCCTTATCTATTACATAGCAAGATGTTTGTCTTCATCTCTCAGCTTAAATCTGGAGCTGCAGTTACCGATCTCGTCTGGCCCTAAATTCCGCATCAGCCCTGGCCAACTCTTCTTTTGAATTGACCCCGAACACTTCCATCGGATCATCACAAAGAAAACGACCGACCCCAAACCCTTTATTCCTGGCGATTCCGACCAAATCGGTCAGATAGAACTCCCCCTGACGATTATCTGTGTCAACCTCTCGAAGGCCGCCGAACAAAAACCGGCTGTCTACGCAATAAATGCCGGCATTTATCTCGTTGATCTCTTTTTCTACTGCAGTGGCATCTTTTTCTTCGACAATTCTGAGAATATTCCCCTCACTGTCGGTGACGATCCGCCCGTAATTGGCCGGTTCTGGCATTCTGGTAGTCATGACCGTCATCTTTACCCCTGAAGAGGCATGGATTCTGAGCATATCCCTTAATGTTTCAGTCCGGACCAGCGGCGTATCTCCACAAAGTATCAAGATTGTGCCATCAAAATCACCACAGCACGGTTCAGCCGCTAATACCGCATGGGCGGTGCCCAACTGCTCTTCCTGTCTGGCAAACACCAGGCCCGAATCAGCAAAAGCAGCCTCCACAACATCTGCCTGATGCCCCGTCACCACCACTGTTTCCTGGATATCGAGAGGACCTATGGCGTCCAGGACATGTTGCAGCATCGGGATGGAAAAAACCTCATGCATCACCTTGGCCCGATCCGATTTCATCCTGGTACCCTTCCCCGCCGCCAGAACTATTGCCTTCGTCTGTCTATTACTCATCTATCTTGATCATCCACTTATAAACTTGATCTATAAATTCATGTTTCTTGGATAAAAGCAGCATCTGCCGATATTTTCAAGGGTTCAATTGCCATAGCTGATAAAAAAGTCTGGCCCCGAACAAGGGAGATATCTGACTTACCAGCGCTTAATCATCTTGGTTAATGGAATTTTAACAAAGCTCTAACACAAATCTAATACAGGTCTCGTATAAAGGGGGTGAGTTAAGTCAAAGAGTTAAAATTAACCTGAGAGGAAGGGCAGATGGAAATTTACTTCTTTATTGTCGCGTTATTGATCGGCTTGGCAATCTTTGATCTTATGGTCGGGGTCAGTAACGATGCGGTGAACTTTCTAAATTCATCGATCGGTTCAAGGGTGGCCCCCAAACATGTGATTTTTATCATTGCCAGTCTTGGCATACTTGCCGGGGTTACATTTTCTAATGGCATGATGGAGGTCGCCCGGAAAGGCATCTTTCAGCCACAGCTCTTCCTGATGCCTGAGTTGATAGCAATATTCCTTGCTGTTATGCTCGCCGACATTCTTCTTCTCGATCTCTTTAACACCTTTGGACTCCCCACTTCCACCACCGTATCCATTGTCTTTGAACTGCTTGGAGCTGCGGTTGCCATTTCTCTGGTCAAAATATATTCGAACGGCCAGGGCTTTGAAGAACTGGCCAACTATATTAATACAGCAAAGGCCCTGGCGATCATCTCCGGTATTCTCATGTCAGTTGTAATCGCCTTCTTTTGCGGGGCGATCGCCCAGTTTTTTTCCCGCCTTGTCTTCACCTTTGATTATCTGCCGAAACTTAAGCGCTATGGAGGTATCTGGGGCGGGATCTCTCTCTCAATTATCACTTTTTTTATTCTGATCAAAGGTGCCAAGGGTACATCCTTTCTCACCCCTGAAACGGTTTTCTGGATCAAACACAACACTTTGACCATACTTACCTATAATTTTCTGATCTTCGGGGTGATCTTTCAGCTTCTTGCGACTTTCACCAAGATCAATATTCTAAAGCCGATCGTCCTGACCGGAACATTTGCCCTGGCCATGGCCTTTGCTGCAAACGACCTGGTGAATTTTATCGGTGTGCCTCTTGCGGGCATGGAATCATATCTCCTCGCCGCCGCAAGTTCTGACCCGTTGGGTATTACCATGGAAGGACTTCAGAAAAAGGTCCACACCAATACCTTTCTTCTCTTGGCTGCCGGGGCAATAATGGTTATTACCCTCTGGTTTTCGAAAAAGGCACGGACCGTTACCAGAACCGAAATTAATCTTAGCCGGCAGGATGAAGGCGCCGAACGCTTTGGTTCATTTGCCCTTTCCCGAGGCATAGTTGGCTTGACGACCTCTTTTTTTGATATGACCAAGATCATTGTCCCCGTAACCGTGCGAAACAAGATCGCCAAACGCTTCGACCCTCCGGCACCTGACCATATAGACGGCAAAGAACCTGCATTTGATCTTTTGCGGGCCTCAGTTAATCTCATAGTAGCAAGTGCGGTGGTATCCTATGCCACCTCAATGAAACTTCCCCTTTCAACAACCTATGTGACATTTATGGTGGCCATGGGTACATCTCTTGCAGATCTGGCCTGGGGGAAGGAAAGCGCGGTCTATAGAGTAACAGGTGTTTTGATTGTGGTGGGCGGATGGTTCTGCACGGCATTAACCGCCTTCAGCATGGCTTTCCTGTTTGCCATAGCCATTATTTACCTGAAATTGTATGCAGTTTCCGGCCTGCTCATTCTGGTCGGATTCTTGCTATGGAGGAACTTCCGATATCATTCCGTACAAGAAACTGAGGACGGTAAGATCATCAACCTGAACCTCAAGGACGGTATAACCCCTGAGTATGCGGTCAAGACTTCGTTCAAGCAGGTCGGGTATTACCTGAATGAAGTGAATACAACCTTAAAGATCTGCTTTGAGGCGATCTTAACGGAAGACAAACCCCAGCTGCGCGAAGCACGGTCTCGAGCTAAAAAAACACAGAAGATCACGAACATCATCATAGCCAACATATTTAAAACACTGTACCTCCTGGACAAGGAAGATGTAGAATCAACCCGCAAGTACTCTAAAACCATTGCTACCCTCCAGGAGATCACCGAGAGCCTGAGGGATATTGTCATGCGCTCATATACCCATGTGAGCAATTATCACAGTGGTCTTCTCGATGAGCAGAAGAAAGAACTAGAGCAGATAAAAACATTGGTAAGTCGTCTTTTAGAAAACACCGCCATTATGTTGCTGAAAAACAAGAAAGTGGATTTTGAATATATTGCCAGTCAACGACGCCGGTTAAATGATTACTCTCAAGACTTCAATAGGAGGCAGATCAAACGTATTCAGAGGGCAGAATCCAAGACCAGATTGAGTATCCTCTACTATGGTTTTCTTGAAAACAGTGAGAAGATCGCTAACCACACTCAGAAACTTCTGGAAATATTCAGCGAACATTTTGATGCAGAGATCAATTCAGCTTCGATAGAGAGTGAATCGGCCGACCTGGCTACTCCGGGAGGCGAACCACAAATCACCTAGAGGGGAGTTCGATAGTAAAGATCGTTCCTTCATTCAAAGTGCTGTCAACCCGGACATGGCCATTATGGGCCTGGACGATGTGCTTGACTATAGCAAGACCGAGGCCCGTACCGCCAAGCTTCCGGCTCCGGGCTTTATCACTACGATAGAAACGCTCAAACAGTCTCGGAAGATGGTCAGCGGCAATACCTGGGCCATAGTCCTCCACCTGGATGGCAACCTGATTGTCATGCGGGATGGCCTTGATCTCTACATACGAGTTCTCGCTACTGTATTTGATGGCGTTGTTAACAAGATTGACAACGGCCTGCTCCAGAAGCGGGCCGTTTATTCTGGCAGTCAGTCCGGCATCGCACTCCAACCTCAGAGTGATCTCTTTCTCCTGGGCTTGCATAGCACAGGCCTCAATAACGTTTTGCAATAGAAGTTGGATCTTTTCGGTCTGAAGTTCGATCTCTCCCTGCTCATCTTCCTGCTCTACCCTGGATAAGGTAAGCAGGTCTTCAACAATAGCATTTAACCGGTCGGCATTTTTCAGAATAATGCCAATGAACCTCTCAGCTTCTTGCCGGTTGTCAAGAGCCCCATCCCGGAGTGTTTCGACAAAGCCCTTGATCGTCGTTATCGGTGTCCTGAGTTCATGGGAAACATTGGCGACAAAATCTTTACGAATATTTTCAAGTTTTCTGAGCCGGGTCACAACATTTAAGACGATGAGACTACCGACAATATTAGCAGCCGGATCTTTTAAGGGAGTACCAAGCACATGCAGCAGAAGATCACCGCTGCCATCTCTGGCGATGATCTCGTTTTCAAGGGGTTCCTCCTGCGCCATGGCCGTCCTGATAAAGCGAATGAGATCGATGTTCTTGATCGCCTTGTCTATCGGCAGACCTTCGATATCAGGGCTGCTCATATGGAGAAATTTTCCTGCGGCACTATTGGCACTCACCAGTCTCTCCGAGGTATCGACAACCAGTACTGCCTCCACCATACTGGAGAAGACCGCCTTGAGTTCATTCCTCTGACTGGTTATGGTGCCAATACGTTCAGCTAGTTGGAGAGCCATTTTGTTCATGGCGGTGGCAAGTTCAGCTACTTCTATAGAAATGCTTTTGCGCCGGGTAAAAGAAAAAGTCCTTTCAAAGTTTCCTTCAGAGATCCGTTCGGCAACTGTCCGCATCTCTTCCAGGGGTCTGCTGACCATCCTTGAGACTGTCAGGATAATTACAGCGGCAATCAGTATCAGCGCCAATGAACCCAGAATGACCTTCAGGTGAATTGCTCCGATCGCCTGGTCTATTGTTGCTACAGAGATCGAGAGGCGCAGTATCCCCCTGACAAAATCCTCTTGGCTCACTGAACGAAGATCAAAAACAGGGACAGCGACATAGAGCATATCGCGGCCCAGAGTTTGACTGAACCGGATAGAACTTCCGGGTTCTCCACCCAGGGCCGTTATTATTTCCGCCCTGCTGGCGTGATTGTCCATAACCGCCGAATCTTCTTCTGAATCGACAACAACCTTGCCGGAAGGAGCTATAATTGTAATGCGGGTAGCTGAATCATTACCTATCTGTTTGCAGAGTCGATCTAGTCTGACAAGGTCATCGGAAAGATATAAATGACTGATCTGTTCCCTGATCAATTGAGCCCGTAATGTCAGGTCGGCTTCTTTTTGTTCAAGGTAAAAGGAACTGAAAGAATTTGATACGTACCACGTAAAGACAAGCACGGATGCAACCATGACGAGAACAATAGGAATATATATCTGCCATATAAGTCTTATCTGTTTCATGGATCTTCTTTGAATCGATAACCTACGCCGCGGACAGTTTCGATAAGAGAGCCCTGCTGACCAAGTTTCTTTCTTAGCCCGACGATCTGGACGTCAACGGCCCGAGCCGTAACTGCAAAATCCGTCTCGTGGATAGCTTTAACGATCTGATCGCGGGTGAAAACCCTGCCTGGCGTTCCGGCCAGGTACTGGAGGATCCGGAATTCGCTTACAGTCAACAGTACTACCTTGCCGCTGATACGAACCTCATGACGGCCAGGATCTATAGCAATTTCATTTAAGGTGATGATATCGGCATCAATAGCCCGGCACCTTGGTTGACGACGCAGGACAGCTTTGATCCTGGCCAGAAGAATACGGGGACTAAATGGTTTGGTAATGTAATCGTCAGCTCCCATTTCAAGGCCGGTAACTATGTCGGCCTCTTCACCCTTGGCTGTGAGCATAATGATCGGGATCCGTTCAGTCTGCGGGGCTTTTTTAAGCTGCAGACAAACCTCAAAACCATCGATACCGGGTAGCATCAGGTCCAATACCAGTAAATCCGGCTTAATTCTTCCAGCTTCTTGGAGGCCGGTCTCGCCTGAGGAAATACCTGTAACCCTATACCCTTCTTTGCGTAAATTATAAGTTATGAGTTCGAGGATGTCCTCCTCGTCCTCAACTACAAGGATATGGGCTTTTTCTTGAATAGACATAACGGTTTTTATTGTAGTCATCTTCGCTGTGTTCCACAAAGAAAAAGAGCGGGGGTGGATATTGGTTAATTTTTGACCAACATGTTCAGGATTGGGAAAAGGGGTGGTCTCGCCACCCTGTCTGATCCTGAATAGGACCAGAAGCACAAAAAGAAAGGCCCTCATCCGGTAAAGGATGAGGGCCTTATAAAATAAAATTCGG